>NZ_JAYGHM010000004.1:0-75267 GCF_034931125.1 Rivularia sp. UHCC 0363
TTAAACCAGGGAATATCAAAACTTGTGACACAACAAGATAAGTTATTAGCTAAAATCCTATCAGGTGCATCTGATGCAAATATTTCATTTGAAAAACTTTGCCAACTATTACTAAACTTAGGCTTTGATGAACGCATCCGTGGAAGTCATCACATTTTTACAAGAGAAGACGTTGAAGAAATCTTAAATCTACAACCCAAAAAAGGAAAAGCGAAGGTATATCAGGTAAAACAAGTTCGTGAAGTGATTCTGAAGTATCAGTTAGGAGAAGGAGAACAAAATGACGCTTCGCTACAAAATAATCCTCTATTACAGTCAAGATGACCAAGCATTTATCGCAGAAGTACCAGAATTACCTGGTTGTGCTGCTGACGGCGAAACTTATCAAGAAGCTTTGCAAAATGTAGAAATTATTATGCAAGAGTGGATTGAAACTGCTCAAGATTTAGGACGTATTATTCCCCAACCGAAGCGGGGTTTGATGTCGGCTTGATACGATTTTTAATATATTTACTCAGTTAAACTCGCAACTTCAAACCAACCTTGGATAGCATCTTCGAGCATTTCTAACAAATGGTTGTAACTATTACCCCAAGTGTGACACCCAGGTAAAGCTGGTACAGAAGCGCACCACACATCATCTTCTTGCCAAATTACCGCTTTAATTTTCATTGTCTAAAAAATCGTTAATTTCTTGCTTTTCCCTCTCTCTAAAATCCTGAATATTCTTTAAAGTGCTTTCCCAAAATTCCCCTCCAAACTTACCAGCAATTTTTGCTAAAGGATGTCCGGGAATTGGAATATTCTTATTATTTTTTATCGATGACTTGTTAGTTGTCATTAGGTTGCAATTATTAAATATTCACTATTAGCGGTGCGCGATCGCTTAATCTGTAACGCACCCTACATCATAATAATCTTAGCCCGTGAAGACGGGCTTTGTTCCCGTAGCCCCACCCTTCGAGGGTGAGGGCGTTTTTGTTGATTGCGAAGTGCAATATTTGGGAAGCTGTACCAATAGTGAAATTAATTAACTAAATCTAATATCCGATGCGCCATTTCTAACTTAGAACAGATCGGAATTTCAACTTCCTTCCCTTCCCTATCTATATATATCGCTTTATTTGTATCACTACCAAAACCGCTACCAATTTGATCTATGGGGTTCGCAACAATTGCATCTAAATTCTTTCTTTGCAATTTCTCTTTCGCTGGAGTCACTATATCCCCGGTTTGGGCTGCAAAACCAATCAATTTTTGATGCTGCTGTTTACAATTCGCTAATTCCGCAATGATATCTCCTACCCTTTCCAAAGGTAAAGCTTCTGGAAGCGATTTTTTTGCTAACTTCTCCAAACTGTATTCCCTGGGCTTCACATCCGCGACAGCCGCAGACATAATTATTACGTCCGCGTTACTACAATACTGCAACATTTGCGATCGCATTTCTTCTGATGTCTCTACCTTTACACCCCGCACTCCCAAGGGTATATCCCAACTCACCGCACCGCAGACTAAAGTCACATCCGCACCGCGATGCAATGCCGCTTGTGCCAAGGATAACCCCATTTTTCCCGTAGCTGGATTACCAATAAATCGCACGGGGTCTAAATATTCTCGCGTCCCCCCGGCACTAATTAATACTCGCTTGCCCGTAAAATCTTGCTTTCCCTTAGTTTCTAACAACGACTGTACGTAAGTAATTATTTCCTGGGGTTCTGCCATTCTTCCCGCACCAACTCTGTCGCAGGCTAATAACCCAGATGCCGTTTCCATACCATGAAAACGGCTAAAAGTCAAAATATTTTGCCAGTTCTGCCGTACCGTTTCCTGCTCCCACATATCGGTATTCATCGCTGGTGCAAGTAATATGGGACAAGTCGAAGCTAAAACGGTATTTAATAAAAGATTGTCAGCCATTCCGTAAGCTAACTTTGCTAAAGTATTCGCCGTCAATGGTGCAATTAAGATAGTATCAGCCCATTCTCCCAACTCTATATGTAGGGGACGATTAGTTGGTTGCCAAAAATTCTCATCTGTGTAAGCAGGGTGACGAGAAAGGGTAGAAAAAGTTAAGGGTGTGATAAAGTGTTGTGCGGAATTAGTTAGAATTGTGCGTACTTCTATCCCGGATTTGAACAGAGTAGAAACAACTTCACAAATCTTATAAGCAGCGATACCTCCACCAACACCAATCAACACCCGTTTCAAGTTTGGATTAGACATTTATCAATTATCAACTATCAACTATCAATTATCAGCGCCCGGAGGACGAGAACAAATGCTTAAATAACTAAAAGAAACATTTTGCTTAAAAGCTCAATTTTTTGCCATATCAGCCTTGCAGTAAGTGTTTCTGAAAAATTATTCAGCATTCACTGATAATTGATAATTGACAATTGTCTATGCTTCGTCGTAGGCTTCCAAATCCAAAAGATGGATGTAGGATTCTACTAATTCGGGACGTTGAAAGGCGATCGCTCTTAGTAAATGCCAATCGTTCAAGCCTTCAAAAGCATTACTGTAGTTATCTTGTTCCAGACGTGTAGCCAATATATCCACTTCCTGTTCGGTCATGGTGGCGATATCGGTTTTAGAAATGGTCAAAGTCTTCATTTTTAGCCCCTCCCGTAAGTAGCAACACCATCCAGTCTGGGTTTAATTGCGTTTGACGCAGCCACCCAATCTATATTACTCATTAGTAGACGCAAATTACGTGAATTTTCTTCCGGAAATTTACCGTACTTTGTAAAGTCTTTGTAACCTTAATTAGGTAAGATTGCCAAGAACGAAAGTACGTGCGACATCCAGCATTTGAGAACTAATTTGATGTCCTCCATCAAATTCACGATATTCCAAGGGAACTGCTTTTAATTCTAATGCATCTCGTGCTTTTTGAGCAGCTTGTAAAGGTACAACTTGATCTTGTTTCCCGTGCATAATTAACACTGGTGCTAGAAAATTTGTAGCCGGAGTTTCAATATTTTGGATATCTGAATGTAAATACCCACTCATCGAAATTAATCCCGCTACTGGCAACTTTAATCCTACATCCAAAGTCATTGCTCCTCCCTGAGAAAAACCACTTAAAATTGTTCTTTTTAAAGGTATCCCGGTACTATTCTCTAAAGATTGCAGGTAATCAATTAGCAATTTTCGACTTTCTACTAATCCTTCATACATATTATCCCTACTCAGGTCGTACCATGCTCTGCCTTCTTGAGAATGAGGATGAGGAAAAGGTGCATTAGGGAACACAAAATGATATTGTGGCAACTGTAAAAAAGGTACTATAGATGCTACATCTTCTGCATTTGCACCCCATCCGTGTAAAATGACAATTAATCCCGTTGCAGTTTCCCCAATTTTTGGCGGTACGTCGATAAAATCCAAAGCCTTAACCATCAGTCATCAATCACTCAATAGTAGGGTGGGTCTAAATTAATCTATAGCAAAAAACGAGTTGCACTATACAAATTATGTAACGAGAAGAAAAAAATTGGTTTTCCTCCTACTCCCAATTCCCATTCCCCATTCCCCATTCCCAATTCCCAATTCCCTACTCCCTACTTTCTACTCCCTACTCCCTACTCCCTACTCCCTACTCCCTAAAAAATTTAGTATTTATAAGTGCCTGCTTGGTTTTAAAATATTCTTTGCTAATAAATTAAAATTCCAGGAAAGTTATAAATTATGGCGCGTCTCGCACTGCTGAGTGTATCGAATAAAACAGGTTTAGTAGAATTTGCTCGAAGTTTACAACAAGAGTTTAACTTTGAATTTATCAGCAGTGGAGGTACCGCAAAAGTTTTACAAGATGCCGGATTAACTGTTACTAAAGTTGCCGATTATACAGGTTCTCCGGAAATTTTGGGTGGACGGGTAAAGACTTTACATCCGCGAATTCATGGGGGTATTTTAGCACGACGAGATAATTCTCAAGATATTAAGGATTTGCAAGATAATCAAATTCGGGCGATCGATCTAGTCGTTGTAAATCTCTACCCTTTTACAGAAACGATCGCCAAAGAGGGAGTTACTTTACCCGAAGCGATCGAACAAATCGATATTGGTGGTCCGGCAATGTTAAGAGCTTCTGCAAAGAATTTTGCTTATCTTACAGTGTTATGCGACCCGACGCAGTATGGGGAATATTTAGAGCAGTTGCGTAATAACGGTGAAGCGTCTTTAGAATTCCGTCAACGGGCTGCTTTAAAAGGATTTTTACATACTTCTGAATACGACCAAGCAATTTCATCTTATTTAAGTAAGCAAATTCCTGAGAATCAAGATCCTCAACAATTCAGCCTTGCAGGAAAACAAGTACAATCCCTACGATACGGTGAAAATCCTCATCAAAACGCTGCTTGGTATTATACTGGAACGACTCCGAGCGGATGGGCTGCTGCAACTAAATTACAAGGAAAAGAACTAAGTTATAACAATTTAGTCGATCTAGAAGCTGCTAGACGTATCATCACGGAGTTTAGCGACACTCCCGCAGCCGCAGTTCTCAAACATACCAATCCTTGCGGTGTAGCTTTGGGAAATACTCTGGTAGAAGCTTATCACAAAGCCTTTAACGCCGATGCAATTTCTGCCTTTGGGGGAATTGTCGCTTTAAATCAACCAATTGATGCAGCTACAGCAACGGAATTAACCAAAACATTTTTAGAATGCGTAGTTGCACCAGGTTGTGAAGAGGATGCAAAGCAAATTATCGCCGCTAAATCCAAATTGCGAGTATTAATCCTACCAGATTTACAAAGTGGAGCCAAACAAACCATTAAAGTCATTGCTGGTGGTTTTCTGATGCAAGCAGCCGACGATGTTTTAACTGACAGCAATAAATTGCAAGTAGTTACTGAGAAAAAACCCAATCAAAAAGAGATAGAAGAATTATTATTTGCCTGGAAAGTTTGCAAACACGTCAAATCAAACGCTATTGTTATCAGTTGTGATCGTACTACTTTAGGAGTCGGTGCGGGACAAATGAACCGCGTCGGTGCGGTAAAAATCGCTCTAGAACAAGCTGGAGAGAGCGCGAAAGGCGGATTTATGGCTAGCGACGGATTCTTTCCTTTCGATGATTCAGTCCGAACCGCAGCCGCAGCGGGGATTAGTGGGATTATTCAACCGGGGGGAAGCTTAAGAGACCAAGACTCCATCAAAGCCGCTAACGAACTAGGCTTAACAATGGTCTTTACCGGCAACAGGCATTTTTTACATTGAAATTATACCACAAAAGTTAATGAATTTTTGAAATTGTGTTCTAAAATGCTTTTCATTTCATTAAACTAGTGCTAATCTATATTTGTGTGTGTGAGGAGCAAAGTGAAAAGCGTTTGGGGTGGAAACACGGCAACACTCCCGAACGCTTTTTGCTTTTAATTTTATCAGTCATTAGTTTTGAGTATTAAGCTCGCAGCGTAGTCTTTTATTGCGATCGCTAATAATTAGGAAACAGGATCAATTTTCAAACTGTCACCCAACATACTTGTACATTGAAAAAACTAGTGTTAATGTATATTTGTGTGTGAGGAGTAAGTGATAAGCAAAGAGCGCCTGGGGTGGAAACACGGCAACACTCCCAAGCGCTTTTTGTCTTTTCAATAGTCAGAAACCAGTAACAGCTACAATTCTTCAATATTGAATTTATAACTTCCGTCCTGACTTTTTCTCTCCATTTCAATCTTCATCCAAAGCCGGGAAAGCTTCATCAATAGACCAGAGCCTATCCTTATTCTCAACAAACCAAATTCGAGTTTCTTCCGTTAACTTCTTCCAAATTTCATCTACAGGTGCATGGGGAGATGAGTATTGAAATTCTTCACCGAGTAAATGTAGATTTTCCGCAATATTATCGGGAATACCAAAATCGTTCCAATCGATTTGTCTTTCAATTCCAGTAATTCCTTTACTGGGGTCAAAAACTAATTGTGCAGTTCTAATCAAGTCAGCAAAGTGTACTGGCTTTAATTTGTACAGTTCCTCAATTCGGAGTGATTCGTGATTATTTTTAGACATTGCCACTCTTCGCAGTGAATTTTTACCGTTTGATAGAACTTACCGCTAGAGAATTCCCGTAATCGAAACATCTACATTTTAGTCTAGAATAGCAATATTTAATCAACTGATAGAACACCCAAATTTTTGGGAATCCTAACTTTATATTTTAATATTTAGATATTACTGGCAGCTTCTTAGTGGTGACTGTATGCCAATTACATTAATCTGGATTATAATTGCAATTATTTTAACTTTATTAACTAACAAAAGTCGTTTTTAGGACTTACGCAACTGGCATATTTTTTTGTAGGGTGCTGTGACACTTGGATCAATTTTCAACCTGATAATAAGACCTTTGCTAGTACTTGTGCAACAACCTTAATTACTCTTTTGTACCAACCTGGACAATAGACATCTCCGAAAACAACCAAAATCCTACTACCACTACTTTTTAGATTGCGATAGCGTTCAGCGCTGCTGCAAGCAGAACGCCGAATTGCAAAGGTAGTTGCTTTGTACGTGAAAATAGGCATTTGAGATATTTGCTATCAAGCACTAGCAGAAAAATAGTATCTATGTAAGCTAATTTATTGTTGACATATTTGCTTTTTTTATAACTATAAAATAAATGTACCTATCCGCAATCTAACAAGTCCACAAATAGTCATAATTATCTGTTCATATTTACGTGAGTTTAATCTAAATCTTTCTTGAGCGGCTCTAAATATCTTTACTAAACGAATCAAATGTTCGACAAAAATTCGTTCATACGCTAGGTCTTTGTTTTTCTGTTTTTCTTCAATAGTTAATTATTTATTTTTAGGTTTTTTCTTGGGTTTTTTTATTGATTTTCCACTTTGATATGCTTTATCTCCATGAAATTTTTGTTGTGGGTCAAAACCTTTTTGACTTTCCCTAAACATACTAATATCGCTTTTTTGACCCGGTTTTCCTGCAACTACATCAACGATATCTTTGCCGTTTGGTAAAACGATTAATTGGCTTTTTAGAGTATAATTTACTTTCTTACCTGAGTATATTTTTTTGTTTTTTGTAGTCTCCAGGTCTTTCTATTGGCTGCTCATAGGTATCAATTATTAACTCAAATTCTGTCAAAACTTCTTTGACAATCTCGCTATCGCTGGAGTTTTTTTTTACCTCTTCAAGTAAACTTGAGGGTAGGAGTTCTTTCAATAATGGAAACCAATAATTAAATGTATCATTTGCAGTACTTTCACTAACTCCAAATTGAATACCGAGTAACTGAAATGTTGTCAAATGTAGAGCCGTATGTTAGTGTTAATATTACTTGCTCAGATGGTGATAATTTTGTTTTCCTACCACCTCCACCTCGAATAATTCTTACTTTTTTAGATTCAGCTAATTCAAGTTTATAATTGTGTAGTTCTATGGCTTTTTCTGAAAGTCGCTTTAATTGATCATATTGCAAGCCAAGTAAACGTTGTGATTCGTGAGGATTCTTTTCAATATACTCCAATACTGTACTCATAAGATTCTACTGATACACCCTTTTATATTATTTTATCAGAGCTTAATTATTTTTCGGAGATGTCTAATGCAAAAGCTCAAGCAAGAAGTTTACTCAAAATGAATTCTAATGATTTTTATAAAGAAATTGCCCAAGCTATGGCTAAACAGGTATCACTTGGTAGAAGAAAATATGAGTTTTAATCCTTCTTTCTCTAAGAAATTAGCTTTTTTTCCTGCTCCAGACACCATAATGCAATCAATATCTTGGCATTTCAGTTTTATAATAATTATTAATACTTCCGTATTCTTGAACTTGTGAAACTTCAGATTCACAGAAACCACTTTTGTTAATAATGGCTTTATATATGCGGGTAAGATTAGTCGCAATATAATTGGGGCAGTAACGATTGCTTGCCCAAGTAGAGCCGTTTTCTCCCAATTCTTCTCTTAATTTGGGGGAGTTAAGTAAGTCAGATATACCTTGAAACAAAGCATTAATATCTTGCTCTACCACATACCCAGCATTAGCTGCGATGATTTCTGAAGCAAGCTGTACTCCAGGAGTCACAATTACAGGTATTCCTGCTGCCATTGCTTCTGCTGTAGCTATACTAAAATTTTCCGAAACAGATGGCAAAACAAACAAATCTGCACTTTGCAATAATAAATTCTTTTGCTCGTTCTGCACAAAACCAGTAAATGTGACGCGATCGCTTAAGTTCAAAGATATTACAAGTTGTTTCAAGTATTTGACATAATCCGGCTCTCCCGTACCTGCCATTAACAGATGAAAGTCAAGCGAATCAGCATTTATAAGACTGAGTGCTTTGATTAACATATCCGGATATTTGTTATGACAGAGCCGAGAGAGGAACAGTATTATCGGAGTATGAGGGGAGATGGAGTATACAGAATGAAGTTGCCCCACCGCTTGAGGATTAATATCCACTTGTTCTACACCCAAAGGTAATTTAACAATGCTTGATTTAATCCCATATTTACGCACATCCTGGGCTTCAGTATCAGAAGTGCAATGTATAGCTGCTGCATTGTTGAGATTGTGACGTTCAACCAGCATTGAATATATTTGCTTTTTTCGCTTACTTTGAGTTAATGCCCAAGGTGCTAATTGTCCTTGAGTCCGAATCGTATAGGGAATATTATGCGACCTGGCGATCGCCGCAGCACAACTCGGAGCATAAGAGAAAAGATAGTGGTTATCGAGAATGTCATAGTTCTTGATATTTTGCCACAGCCATTTAGTCAAAGCAGGAGAAAAGATAAACTCTTTCATGGGTGGTGAAAAGTAAGGTAAAAACCAAACAGGAACCTGTTCGTACTCGATTTTTTCGTATAAAGGAACATCAAGTGGTTTTGAACCGTTGTGATTCGTTGTAACTATTTGGGCTTCAACTCCGTTGTTGAGTAAAGCTTTGACTAAATTGATTACTACAGTAGTGGGACCACCTAGAAATGGGCTGAGTGAGGGAATAACGTGAAGTACTTTCATGAAATAGGGAATTACAAAGTAAATATGCGGGGCGTTAATACTTATAATCAATTTGTAAATGTGGCGGTTCTTACTGCTATATAAGCTACCAGCCAACCGGGTAATGAATGTGCAGAACCGATATTATAAAATCCTGATTCAAAAAAGCAAAGACATAATTCAGCTAAAAGAGCGGCTGTAACTGCTAACCTAAATTCAAAATGCTCTTTATTTATAAAATTTGAACTATAATTTGAACTCTCTTTAATTTGATTAATAACAATCGACCATAGAGGAACAAATGTTAATAAACTACCAATTAAACCAATTTGGTATGTTAAACCAATATAAGCATTATGAGCGGTTCCTACCCACAAACGTTCAAAGAAAATGCTTTGTGAAGACTTGTGCAACAATAAAGCTTCTTCGCTTCCCCAGCCATTACCAATTAATATCGAAACTGGCGAAGATAAAATATTTTCAATAAACAAAGGCCAAAGTAAATTAGTACGATAACTAGTAATACCTGCACCTGTAGAAGTAGTCAGGCTTTCATATAATTGATTAAATAAAGACGATTCCCAAAAATCTATACTTAATATCAGTAAAGCGCTAATAGCTATTGTACCAATACCATAAATACTTAACATTTCTGTGCCTTTATATCTAGACCAGCATATCAGGTAGTAAAGAAATAATATACTTAAGGCAAGTAAAGGAGTTCTTGCGCCACTGATAATAATTGCAGTAAATATAATTAGTGTTGGGAAAAACCTAAATATTCCCCAAGGTTTCTGTTTGGATGAAAACCAGATAGATAAAGGTAAAATAACAATACCAAGGGCTGCGGTGGCATTTGGATTAAAAAATATACCGCTAGGAGCGCCCATCAAAACAGGAATTATTCTAAGTGCATTTCCGATTAATCCTACTGTATAAATAACAGTAGCACTGTAAACTAAATTTTTAATAATTGCCGTAGCATCGTTAAAAGAATTAAGTACGCTTTGTACCCCCCAAGTTAAGAATAAATAAGCTAGTAGAAAAGAAACAGCTTTAAAAATACCCGTTTCATAAAAATCTGCCGCATAGAGTACACCATTCAAATCTGCATAAGCCGTACTAATTGTAATTACTGTAAATACCAAAAATGCGAAACGGTCAAAATGATTGCGCTGCCATTTTCCAGAAATAAATACATTAAAGAAACCGTAAATAGTTAAAATAGCTAATCCCGTCCATCTTCCCCAATAAGCCAGTGCTGTTCCTGGGGGAATAATAAAACTATTAACTGCTAAAGCAAAAGGAAGCCACCCAAAGGTGGGTAGCCAAGTTAACCATTGATTTGTTTGAGTTGGATTATGAACTTGTTGATAGGTTTGAGTCACGACATTTTAGATTTTGGATTTTGGATTGATATGAATTAAATACTGTTTTGAAAAATTACTTCCTTCCGCTCTCTTCCCTCTGCGTTCTCTGCGTCTAGTAAGGTTTTTTCAATCCTTAATGTTCTGATTTTAAAAAAGTAATTAATCAAGTTATCTTACATTTACATAGTTTTCTCGATGACTATTTATTTTTAGTAATTGACTCATATAATCAGGAATATTAACAGAGAAATTATGCAAAATCATCGGAGCTATTTCTAAACAAGAAATTTGTTTTCTAGTTTCCTTGTGCTTAGTGTCTTGAGGGTCATAAATCAATAGAGAACCTTCTTTTACATGATAAGCATTTGTATTAGTTTCATCTTCAATTAAAATATTTTCTAAACCAAGTTGTTCCAAAGGTACCGAACGTCCTTTGAATAACGCATTTGTAATTCTTTTCTGAGGTAAATTTACCTGACCAAAAAATACAGCAAATAAACCATCTTCTTTTTGAGCAAATTCTACTAATCTTCCTTCGATAGATAACTTACCTAGCTGATTCCGAAACTGCTCAACCCATTCTTCTTTGACAACAATGCCAAATTCAGGGAACATCGCAGGAGTTTGACACCAAGCATCATCGGGAATATCTAAAGCAGACATCAATTTTGCTGCATGGGTTAAGTTTAATTGAGTTTTAACCATCCATGCAGTAGTTGCACTCTGTCCCATACTCGATGCTATCCAAAGTGTATATTCGGGATTACTATCTACAAAGCGTATTAGTTGAGTAAAAGATTGCTCAAATTTACTCATCACAAAATCAATCTCACCCTTATATCTAGAAACCCACTCACTGTTATAGCCAAATTTTTTGTAATCTTGGGGAAATGCAGCTGCCCAGTAACGATGCATAGATGAAGCTATATGGTTGGTGAAAAAAGTTGTAAAATCGGGTTTAGTAGTTTTAAGTAGTTTGAGAAATAAATCAAAACCAAGAACAGCTTGATAAGTACGTCTGCGATTTTTCCTGTAAGGTTTAAACTGTTCTGTTAAGATTTGATTTGCTGTATCAAGTAACGTTGGAATTCTCAAACCAAGAGCAGGAAGATGAGTTAACAGTTTAAATGTAGCTTCTATGGGAAATTTAGTAGACACATTACGAGCGGAATTCCTTGTCATTGCCAGATTGAACTCTTGGAAGACAGAAAGTTTTTCTGGAAAGCATTCGCTGTTAGTAGCAAAACTATCCGGCACATAAAAAGCATAGTTATCTAAATTATTAGGTAGGGGGTAGCTGTGCAGAGAACCGAAAACCCCTGTCCAAAAACCATTACTCGATAGTATCTGCCAAATAGGGGGAAACTCTTGATTAATTCTAGTTAGATTCTGATTAAAATGGTGAATCGTGTGATGAGTAGATGTAACACCTCGATGCAATGTAGCCCAAGTTATCCAAGGAGAAAGAACATAATCTACTGCATGAGTTTCATATTGGTAACATTGAGGTAGCTTTTGAGCTAAAGCTGAATCAGGATACTTTTGAATATAGTAATCAATTATCTGCCAAGGAACTTCGTTTAATTCAAAAAAAATGATTTTTCTACCCTGGATTTTCTGATTCATTAAATTTACTTGTCTCCCTGCTTCTTCAATGGATATCTACATACAGCAACTATTTCATCAGCCCGTTCTATTTTTACTTTAGTTATTAAAATATCGTCAAGGGACATATCCTCGAAAGTAGTAGTTTTTAAAACTTTATTAGTAGACTGGCGCAATTTACTTAATTTAGCTAAGTGTTTTCTAATACCAGTGAAATCTGCAATCTTCGTCAACCAGTAGTGCAATTCTGACTGACGACGACGTTGAGCGTATATCTCTATTTCTCCAAAATACTTTTTGAGTAAAGCTTCAAAATCATTACGGCACAATTCTACGGTGTGATAAGGATTTTGAGGATTATGGTTAGTTTGAGGTACTTGTGGTGTGGAGACAATATAGATTCCGTCATTAGCTAGCAAACGTACCATTTCTTGTAAGTAAGCTGGAATATCGGGTAAATGCTCGATGGTTTCAAAAGAACAAATTACATCGAATTCGCAATCAGCAAAATCTGTATTAGCGACATCTGCAACTTGAAGCTGGAGACGACTGTTACTATATTTACTTTGTCCGTAAGAAATTGCAACAGGGTCAATGTCAATCCCGATAACCTGAGAAGCTGCTTGAGTTAAATAGTCTGCACCATAACCAACCCCAGTCGCAGCATCAAGTACCTTTTTATTTTGACAGTAATAAGCAGCAAACTGATAACGCTTAAGATGGATGGATAAAATACCATCTAATTCCTCTTCCGGAATAATTCTTTCTACAGCATGATTAATTTCTAAACGATTGCGGATTAAGTTAGTCATAGAATTGTTGTGATTTAAAATCTAAGTTAGCAACGGCAACAGCCTTTATGTGATTTATTTTACATTCATAATCTATTTTGTTGTAACATTTTTGGAAAGATATTGGTAATTATACGTTGAGAGTTTTTTTATTAGTCATATGTAGGGGTTTAGCACTGCTAAACCCCTACTACGATGGATGTGGTTTCCTTTAGAAAAAAGATAAGATTAACCAATGTGTAGACGAATTTTTATTGGTGATGTCCACGGCCACTACGACGGTTTGATGCTTTTGTTGAATGTAATATCATCCCAAAGCAACGACCAAGTTTACTTTTTAGGAGATTTGATTAACAGGGGTCCCAAAAGCGCTCAAGTAGTAGAATTTGTGCGAAAAAGTCAGTATTATTGCGTATTGGGCAATCACGAGCAAATGCTTTTAGATTACTTCCAAGATAAACAAGTTATTAACAAAACTATTGAAAAAGCTTCTTGTACCTATAAAGAAACCATAGATAGCTATCTTAAATCGGACATCTCTTTGCTACCCGTTCACCTGGAATGGTTTTCTAATTTACCACTATATCTAGATTTGGGAGACATTTGGGCGGTTCATGCAGGTGTTAATCCTCAACTTGCTTTAGATAAGCAAACCCAAAAAGAATTTTGCTGGATTCGTCAGCCTTTTTATAGCATGAGTAAACCATATTTTCCCAATAAGTTAATTATTGCAGGTCATACACCAACTTTTAAATTCGGGGGTGTTGTTCCGGGAAAACTGGTACAAGGAAAAGGTTGGTTGGATATCGATACGGGTGCTTATGACAGCAAAAGCGGTTGGTTAACTGGTTTAGATATGACAAATAAGAAGGTTTATCAAGCTAACGTATTTAGCAGAAAAACTCGCGTTTCAGCTTTGTCAGAGATTGTAGAAGAAATTGGTTAAATTCCCCAGTCTTATTAGCCTATTCCCTTTTATAAGTATTTTTACGTTAAATTTTCAATAAGTTAATTCTTTTTTACGTGCAAACACTGAAGCCTGTAAGCAATCGTTTTATTTAGACTAATACCGACTATTTATCTCTATTTGGATTCCGTAATTACGCTTGACCTGGGAACAGTCATCTATCACGAATAAATATGCTCTTATAGCATAACTTTAATTAAATGTAATTTTAAAAGTGCGATCGCATGACTGAATCTTTAGAAAAAATTCCTTCACAACAATCACGAGTTGACCCTTGGGAACTTCGTCAGTTGGTTTCGGTGCTGCGTCGTCGTTTGTTTTTAATTATCCCCATTGCTGTCTTTATAACTGGTGGGGTGATGTACAGGGGATGGTTACAGACACCGATATACAGCCAAAAATTCCAATTGTTTCTGGACTCAACAGCCGAAGGTGGTTTCAACCCGCTCTCGGAACAAAGACAGACATCATTTATCCCACCGCAGTTTCGAGATTTTAAGACGGAAATGGAGGTGTTGACCAGTTATAAGGTAATATCTCCACTGTTACCAGAAATTCAAAGCCGCTATGCTGATTTGGATTATGACAAACTGGTTAAAAAGTTGAAGCTGAAGCATTTACAAGAAACTGCAATTATAGAAGTTAGTTATCAAGATACCGATCCAGAAAAAATCAAATTTATTTTAAACCAACTCAAACAGGCTTATACTAATTATTCCTTAAATAAATTAAAAAGTAGCACCACTCAAGCTGAAAAGCTAGTTGACACTCAACTACCCGATTTGAAAAAGCGTGTAGACAGACTCCAAGGAGAACTACAGATATTTCGACGTAAGTATAATCTTGTAGATCCCGAACAGCAAAGTCAAATTTTAAGCGAACGTTTGGCAAATGCTTTACAGCAAAAACAAGAAGCTTTGACTCTTCTGGGGGAGACTGAATCTAGTTTTAACAGCTTACAAAAAGAACTGGGGATAGATATCAAGCAAGCGCGGGTAATCTCGATCTTAAGTGATGCACCTCGTTATTTAGCTCTGCAACAACAACTCCAAGAGCTTGAGAATAAACTTGCAACTGAATCAACCAGGTTAACAAATGGACATCCGGCTATTGCTGATTTACTGGAAAAAAGACAGCGGATATTATCTTTAATTAGACAAGAAGTTGTAGCTGTTTTGGGTGTTGAAACTCTTAGAGAACTTAATATTACAGAACTCAAGCAACTTCCAGCAATTTCTGCTCAACAATCGAGTCGCTTACTACTTACCCAGAAGTTAATTGAAACAGCGACTCAATTACAGGGATTGCAAACCAGACTAAAATATTTGGCTGCGATTGAAAACCAGACTCGTAAGGACTTACAGCAGTTTGCAGCAGTTATTCGTCAATATACAGATTTGAGTCGAAATTTAGAAATTGCTAACGAAAGTTTAGGTCGATTTCTCACCGCTAAAGAAAACCTCCAAATTGAGACAGCAAGAAAAGTTTCTCCTTGGCAAGTAATTTCTTTAATTGAAGCACCACGAAAACCAATATCACCCAATCTTCCCCGCGATTTGCTCTTAGGTGGAATCGCTGGTGTGTTAGCTGGAGTAGGAGTTGCGATTATTGTAGGAAAACTCGATAATAAATACCACTCCCCAGAAGAACTGCAAAATGATACGGGACAAACCTTTTTGGGGACAATTCCTTATCACAAACAGTTAAAAACAGCCCCAACTCAGCTATCTCGTAATGGAACTTTGGCTAATTCTGCTTATTGGGAAGCTTATATATCGCTACAGACGAATTTAGATTTTCTCGAACCCGACAAACCGCTGAAATCTTTAGTTATTAGTTCGGCTTTACCGGGAGAAGGTAAATCTACTACTTCCTTATACTTAGCTAAAATTGCAGCAGCGATGGGTAAGCGAGTTCTGCTCATAGATGCAGATTTGCGTAATCCTACCATTCACCGCTATGTTGATTTGACGAATACGTGGGGTTTATCTAACGCTATTTCCGGTGTTGCAGAAGCTCAGGATTTAATTCAGACTTTACCCGAAGAAGAAAATTTATCTATCCTCACAGCAGGACAAACACCTCCCAATCCGGCGCGGTTGCTGGCTTCTGGTAAGATGAAAGACTTGCTGCTAGATTTTCAAACTAAATATGATTTAGTAATTATTGACACTCCTCCTTTGCATGGTTTCGCGGATGCTAAATATTTAGCAAGTCAAGCAGATGGTTTAATGATGGTAGTTGGTTTGGATAAAACAGAAAAACCAGCAGTCAGACAGGTGTTAAAAGACTTGGAGCTTTCCCATATTAATTTATTAGGAATTGTAGCTAACGGTGTCAAAGGTTATAAGCCGAGTTATTCCGGTTATTACGATTATTACTATAACAAGGGTAAAGATGATAGCGATCGTTATGAATTGATTGCGACCGTTAGTAGTAAAGAGCAGAGTGTAGGAAGGGAGGAGAAATAAAAACCCCCCGAAATTTCCTTATTTTACAAACTAAACCAAATTTCTAAATATTATGAATCAAGTAACTTCTATTCTTAATCAAAAATTATCCATCCCAGAAAACGTCTTCGCGCAAGAAGTTAATGGTGAGGTGGTTATATTAAATATAGACTCAGAATCTTACTACACTTTAAATCCTGTAGGAAGTAAGGTTTGGCTGTTGTTAACTGCCAAGGAAAAGGTGGAGACGGTAATGAAGCAGCTATCAGAAATTTATCTGGTAGACGATTTTAAGTTACGTCAGGATATAACTGTGCTAGTTAAAGAATTAATAGAAGAAGGATTACTGACAGCAGCGGTATTAAAAAAACATAAAATTTTAACTGCGGCTGACGAAATTAAAAAATTTAATCAACCCGAACGACAAAAGCCTGAAAACCTTGATAATCGTTTACTTTACGAACCGCCATTGTTACGCAAGCACGGCAAAGTAAATGATGCGACTAATTCGACTTATTTGGCTCCTGCTAATTTCGATGGCTTTTTTGATTTTTCTGATTTATCTTAGTTCGACAAGTTAGTTAGTAGGTTGGGTTGAACGCTAGTGTTAGCGGAGCGTGCGGTGAGCGCGTGTCCGTCAGGACATTAGGACATAACCCAATAATACCAAGGTTTCTGCTATTAAAATTTTTATGGTAGCTAATTTTGCATAAATTTGAGACAAATGATTACCAGATTCTACTTACCTTCGTAGCTATCAAATGCAACGTCTGCACTAATAATTGAAACTTTTTCTATCATTGCTTGTGCAATAAGAATCTATCGTATGGATCACGATGATATAGTGGCAATGTACTATAAATAGCATAAATAGCTACAATTTGACTTTGGTTGCCAAAACTTTTCAATTATCACCAAAAGGATTCTCTAACTTTAGTTCTGCAATACCTTTAAAATCACGAACATTGCGAGTTACCAAAACCGCTTCCTGACATAGAGTTGTCGCAGCAATCACCGCATCTGGTAACTTGATTTTGCCGAACCGCTTTAAAGCAGGGAGCAACGCGATATTGTGAAAACCAGTGCGATCGCCATACCTATACTTAAA
The DNA here is from genome assembly GCF_034931125.1 of Rivularia sp. UHCC 0363. NCBI lineage: Bacteria > Bacillati > Cyanobacteriota > Cyanophyceae > Nostocales > Rivulariaceae > Rivularia > Rivularia sp. UHCC 0363. The sequence goes on from NZ_JAYGHM010000004.1 coordinate 17,281, forward strand.
CAAGAATCAATAATTAATACGTTTATATTATGTATAAATACATAAGCATTAGGAATAAGGAGTTGCAGCGAAGCTGCAACTCCTTATTCTTTAAGAACAAAAAAAGGTAAGATTCCCTATTGGAACGGGGTTTTCTGTTCAAAACCCCTCGTTAGGGAGTACTTACCAAAATGAATAAAATATATGCAACTTTAGATTTAAACAAATCTGTGAAAGAATTCAAAGATAATGTTACGAAAATTTTAGAATTGACTGATGTTGAAAATTGGGATGGAGTAAATATAAAAGAGAAAGAAGAAAAAATAAGGAATATTGCTTTAATTTTAGCAGGGCAATGTATAGCAATTCTGTTATATAATCTTTCTCATAATACAACTGCTATCAATACATCAAATAAGAAAACACAAGCATGGTGGCGTGCAAAAACTAAAAATCATGGATATAAAACTCGCCAAATACTAACTATAGGGAATGTAGAGTTGAATCTCACATTGCCTTATGTTGTAGAACGTAATAATAAGAATAGTAAAACAAGTAGGGCTGTTAATCAAGGGTTTTGTCCTTTTTTAAGATGGTTAGGAATGGAAGAAGGAATTACTCCTTTAGTTTGGTCAAATATTGCTAAATACGGTGCAATAAGTTCATCATTTGAAGCTGCACATCAAACATTAATAGATTGGGGCATTAATATTAGTTTAAAACGTATAGAACGATTAACTTATTGTTTTGGTAAAATAGGATTGAGCTTACGTGAATCAAAAATATTTAATCTTAAAATTGGCAATTTGATACCAGGCAATATATTAAAAGACCAACGAGTAGTGATAGCTGCTGATGGCGGAAGGACTAGGATTCGTATTGATAAAAAAGGTCGTAAAAACTCTAAAACAAATAGGCATGGTTTTACTGGAGAATGGATTGAGCCAAAGGTTTTGACTATTTACACAGTTGATAAAAAAGGCAAAAAAATAAAAAATGGTGAGATTCCAATTATAAACGATGGGACTTATGAAGATTATCAAGGATTTTTAAAAATCCTTGAAATGTATCTTGTTAGTTTAGGAATAAATCAAGCACAGCAAGTATTATTAATTGCGGATGGAGCCGAGTGGATATGGAAACACATTCCTCCACTTCTTAAAAAATTAAATTGCCCACTAGAAACTTATCAATTGTTAGATTTTTATCATGCCACAGAACATTTACAAGTATTCGCAGATAATAGTTTTTCTCAAGAGGCAGAGCGCAAAAAATGGTTTAAACAAACTCGTTCTGCATTAAAAAAAGGTAAGATAAACTCCATTATTCAAGACATGAATAAGCTAAGTTTGGAATTTAGCGGTGAGCGTCGTAAAAATTTAGATAGAGAAATCAATTATTTTATTAAAGGTAATAAAGAAGGGCGCTTTAACTACCATAAAATCTCATCTCTTAAATTACCTATTGGTAGCGGTGCAGTTGAAAGTTTAATCCGACAAGCTGTTAATTTGCGAATGAAAGGAAACAGCAAGTTTTGGCTCAAAAATAATGCTGAAATTATGTTACACGCTCGTTGCCAATGGATTGCTGGTTGTTGGAATAAATTCTGCGATTCTATTTTAACTGCACTCCTTAAGCCGATACAGATTGGATAAATTATACCAAACATTCTTTTTTTATATATTATGTAATCATAAGCACCCTTAAAAGGTGTATTTTTTGCTGGCTTTATATCTATAACCTTTAGAGATGTGCCGCTCTGCGGCACATCTCTTTTAAATAAATATGTATATTTACTTGTTTGTCTGTATGTTTTTTTGATATTACTGAATTTTTTTAATTGGCGATCGCACTGGTTTTCACAAAATCGCGTTGCTCCCTTTAAAGCAATTGTTTTGTTTTCAACTTTTCTAGAAATTGGAATCGAATCAAACTGACTTAATAAATCTTCAATAACTTCTGCCTCTCGATCTGACAAACTAGAAAAAGAAAGTAGCTCAATCCGCACAATCGGCGATGTCACGACATGATTATTACTGAGAAAAGTACTAGTAAATAACTCAGAAGCCGTCTCGTCTCCCGCCAAATAATAAATAAAAATATTTGTATCGTAGAAATAGTTTATTCCCATTCCCCACGCACCGCATCTAGATGAGCTAACATTGCCTCTTTCTGATGCTTAAGAATTCCCTTAGCTTTTTTTACCTTTTCATAATCCCGTTGCAATGATACTAGAATTGACTCCGGTAAATCTAGTACAATCGATTCCTCATCTTCAGAAACAAGATAACGCTTAGGAATAGTAACCAAAGTCATAATACTACTGGGTCATGTTTACTTCACAAACCTATTATTACTTAAATTGCTATAATCGTGAAACTTCTATTCGACTTACGCAAGCGTCACATCAGCATTGACCGCTCGATAGTAAGCTTAGAAAGTTTCAGGAGAATTTGTAGCTTGAGATATATCGACTTGATGCATATTAACTCAATTTTAAATAAATTAGTCTACTATTACATCATAATATAGGCGTTGCCTATCGAAGGTATGAAAATTATTTCGTTTGATTTCAAAATCCTTAGCGATCGCAAGTTCGATAAACTTTGCTTGATATAATATCTGGGAATATTCCTCCAACTTGTAGGTAGGTTGAGTAACGCTTACAATCCGTATTTCTTCGCAACGCTGACGCTAACAACCCAACCTACTAACTTATTGATTCTCAATCATTAGAAAATAGTTGATTTAATTAGTTTTATTTTTTGAATAATTCAGGATAATAAAATGGTGCGTGACGGCAATATTAACATTTTTCGTTATTGTTGATAATTTATCTTAGCCGTCACGCACCCTACTAGTTAAAATTAAGATGGTGCAATCTTCTCGCTTGAGAAACTGTACTAAGTGCGTCTACAAGTAAAAACCTCTATGCGTCGAGATTCAATTTTTTATAAACTATTTCAACAATACCCAAATTTATTGTTTGAATTGTTGACAAACCCACCAGAAAATGCAGATGAATATAGATTTGATTCGGTAGCTGTTAAAGAACCAAAATTTGAGATTGATGGGGTATTTCTCCCACCTGAAAGTGAAAATCCTGGGGTTGTTTACTTTTGCGAGGTGCAGTTTCAAAAAGACGAGGTGCTTTATGAGCGGGTATTTGCGGAATCTTACCTATATTTCTACCGCAATCGTGCCAGATTTAGTAATTTCCAAGTAGCGATAATTTACCCATCCCGAAATCTTGAGCAAAGTGATATTCTTCCTTATTCCAATCTACTCAATAGTTCGCAGGTAAATCGCATTTATTTGGATGAATTGGGTGATATTCGCCAATTACCTGTATGGGTAGCGTTGATGGTGTTGACTACCCTAGAGGATGAACAAGCAACTCAAGAAGCAAGGTATTTGTTAGAGAGGAATCAGCAAGAAGAAACTCAACCAGCAAATCGCGCCATAATAGAGTTAATTACCACGATAATGGTTTACAAGTTTGAAAACAAGAGCCAACGGGAGGTAGAAGAAATGTTAGGAATTACACTTAAGGAAACAAGAGTTTACCGGGAAATTAAGGAAGAGGGGATACAGGAAGGAAAACAAAGAGAAAAATCGCTGGAAGATTTTCAACGACTTATTGATTCTCAATCATCGGATAATGGTTGATTAAATTGATTTTATTTTTTGAATAATTCGGAATAAAAGAATGGTGCGTGACGGCAATATTAACAATTTTTGTTATTGTTGATAATTTCTCGTAGCCGTCACGCACCCTACGAACTAGTCACACACCCAGAACCGGAAAAATGTGCCAGTTGCGGCAATTCCTAATAGAATTTGCTCTAACTAACACATCTTACCGTGCTATACTTGTACAAGTAAGCGGACAGGTAAGCGCAAATGAGAGTAGTAACCTTTAGCGAAGCAAGAAACAAACTCAAAGCCATATTAGATCAAGTTGTAAATGACGCGGACTACACTATAATTACTAGGCGAGATGCCGACGACGCTGTGGTTATGTCTCTTGAGTATTTTAATAGCTTGCTTGAAACAGTTTATTTATTGAAGTCTCCGGCGAATGCAGCTCATTTGGAGCGTTCCATTGCTCAGTACAAGCAAGGTGAGGTAGTAGAGAAAAGCCTACTAGATGAGTAATCGCAAATTAGCCTGGACTGATGAGGCTTGGAAAGATTATATCTATTGGCAAAGTCAAGATAAAAAGACTTTAAAAAGAATTAATAAACTGATAAAAGAAGCTAAAAACCTCCCTTTCGAGGGAATTGGAAAACCTGAACCTTTGAAAGAAAATTTATCCGGGTTTTGGTCGCGTCGTATCGATGACACCCATCGTCTTGTCTATGCTGTAGATGATGATTACTTCACAATTATTTCTTGTCGCTATCATTATCAGCCGTAGTGAGTGTACTAAGTGGTGCGAGCAAACTGGCTTTGTGTCCGCAGCTCCCGCGCCAAGAGTGCTTGAAAGGTAATTTAAGGTAGGTGTTGGGTGATGACGCATTGGAGATTGTTAGTTGAGTTTACAGTTTATTGTATGTCGTAATCCAACCTACTAATTACCCAAAAACGTTTTGGTAAACTTCGGGAAAGTTTAGTATAAAATATTAATAAAATTGATGATGTGGCGGTTTTGGAAAATTTGGTTGTGGAAACAATAGCGCGTTAATTCTCCGGAAGAATTTCAACGACTTATTGATTCTCAATCACCGGAAAATGGTTGATTTAATTAGTTTTATTTTTTGAATAATTCGGAATAATAAAATGGTGCGTGACGGCAATATTAACATTTTTCGTTATGATTAATAATTTATCGTTGCCGTCACGCACTCTACAAAATACGTTTTGCATTTTGATACAGATTAGTCTTTCCGAAGAGTTTGTTGGGTTGAGCTTTACCGCATATTTCCAATGATGAAGCAAAGTATTCGACGCTCAACCCAACCTACTAAATGTGATTATGTATGGGATAGTTTATCTTTTGGAAGTCCCATCATTAATCATTCTGATTCCAGTGATATGAGCAGATCCATCTAATGGCTGATATATATCAACTATAGCTGCTTGATTGGGGGCATTAGGATATGCAGCTTTTGCATTACAAAAAAAGCTATAGTTCCTTCCCGCAACAACCTGAGTGGCAAATGCTACTGGGCTGTATGATACACCAACAAAACCTTTAAAAGCTGCTTCAAATACTTCAGATGCTTGTTTAGTTATTTCACAACTAAAAGAAGTCCATCCTCCGGATATTCCTTTTTCTAGAGTTGCTTCTGACATAATTTTCTCCTTTGAATTGAGTAGTTCAAAAAGTTTTGTAGAAGCCGAACAAACTGACATTTAAGCTCAGTCTTTCGTCTCTACATATTTAAGACGATTTGGGTCGTCAATTCCTGAATTTTTTGAGTTAGAACCTTATTTTCTAACTAACTGATACACGCTATAGCAAAGCAAAACTGAAATCACTCTCTAGGAAAAAGGGATTATCAGGCAATCCGTTATAGAACTGACCCAAAGTAGTAGTATCATTTACTTTGCCATGCTTGCGTAATTTTGGTGGTTCGTAAGGAAGGCGGTTATCTTCCTTTTCAGATTGATTCTCTTCTTGAGATTCACATTTATCTTTGGTTTCTTCTTCCATAGTTAATTCCTCCGTTTTTGAGCTTTTACACTTTCAAGACGATTCCAAAGTGTAATTTCTGGATTTTTTGAGTTAGGTGCTTTTTTTCAAATAAATGCACCAATTGAATTAATAAAAAAGTGCGATTAGCGCAGTAGCACTATTACCAAAGCTAATCGCACTGTCAAGGTTAGATTCTGCTACGGGCGATCGCCTGATTATACTCAAAGCAAAGAGCAGCAATCATACATGATAAGCAAAGTTGAATTATTTCTCGCAGCTAGCTTTGCCCGAATCAGCACCAATAACTACAACACTGCCCAAATTAGTATGAATATGCCATACAGGTTCACTTACTTCTGGGGTTAATGGCCAAGACAAAGCAATATCTGTAAAAGCATCGCCACAGTTCATAGTGTGGAAAATTTCAATTGCCTTTTCATAATTAACCTTGTAATCTTTGATAACTCGAATTCCCAGAGGGCATGGCACAGGTTCAGGTTTGGTCAGACCTATTAGCGGTGGATTAGCAGCATAATATTTTAAGCATTGATTCTTCTCAGATTTAACCACATAATCAAAACCTAAAACATCCTCTTTGTTCTTACCTACACCATTGTTGATCTTGCCTGTCATTGATAAAACCAATAAAGTGGTTTCTGCTAACTTATTAGCTTCTATAAGAGTTTTCATCGTTCTTCATTTTCCTTATCTAATCTACACTCTTATGATGGCTGATGTTTTATCGGTACATCATCAGTGTAATTACTTAAGTGATTACAAGGTTTGTAAATAGTTAATATTTAGTAATGATTTGCTTGATATAGGTAATTTAGAATTTTGTCTCGTAAATTGATGCACCTGCAAAGTGAGAAAATGTTTAAAAAGTATAATTTTTTGCTCAATTATCGGATTATCCCCCCTTCCCCCCTTAAAAAGGGGGGTTAAAGTCCCCCTTTGAAAAGGGGGATTTAGGGGGATCTCAAGGTTTGTGGCTTTACTTATGACTTTCCTTTCCATCCTCTAAAGCAAAACAGAGACTAACTTAAATCGCTGTTGTTAAAGCGCGATCGCCATTAATTAACAACCCTTCTTCTACTAATTCTTCAACAAACTTAGTTACATCACGACGCAGCGCAACTTCATCTACTGTATAAATTTCAACCAATTGCTGCATTACCGTCTCTACGCTGTCTGAATCAGTAAACAACTGCCAAAACTTAGTTCCCACAGCATCTAAAGTGTAGTAAGATTCCGACTCGAAATGTAATATCACTATTTCCCCGTTAACTTCTTGTGCGAGGGCATTTTCTGAAATAGATAGTTTTTGGTTAAGAATAGAGGTTGTTGAGTTCATGAATATAGGGAATGGGGAATAGTGGAAATATATAAGACAATTCATATTTTGCGCGATAAATAGAGTATCGTCAAAAACTTTTGGTTCAACTATTACTGATAAAAGAAAGTTAAGTCAGCGATATCATTTTGTGATATCATTAATCAATATGTGGTTTAATTCGTTGGGAAATGTATGTATTGCAAACTGCTACAAGTAGATGGATTTAAATAACAAACAGCGCCAGGTTTTGTCATCTATTTTTACAAATCCGATTCCTGCAAATATTCTTTGGCGGGATATTAAAAAACTGTTTGTAGCTTTGGGTGCTGATATAAGTCAAGGTCAAGGTTCGCGGGTGAGGGTAAAATTAAACGATGTCAAAGCTGTATTTCATGAACCACATCCGGAAAAGGAAACTGATAAATGAGCAGTAAAATCGGTACGAGAATTTTTGCTCAAGACAGGTATTGAACCAAAGATATTTGAATTAGAAACATTTTTAAATGATGAGTAAATTTTAAAATTAAAACTATGATGACTTATAAAGGTTATAGTGCAAATTTAGAAGTTGATGTAGAAGCTGGTACTATTTTTGGGCGCGTATTAGATATTAATGATGTAGTCACGTTTATTGGTAAAACAGTCGAGGAAGCACGTCAAGAATTTCATAAATCGGTAGATGATTATCTTGCTTTTTGTGAAGATTTAGGGGAAGAACCTGATAAACCTTTTTCTGGAAAACTTCCTTTTCGCACAACACCAGAGCATCACCGCAAAATTTTTATAGCAGCTTCTAAAGCTGGTAAAAGTATCAATGCTTGGATGGATGAAGTGTTAAGTATTGCAGCAGATAAAGCAATAAATTAGTAGGGAATTGGGAATAGAGCATGGGGCATTGGAAAAACCTGTCAATTCATATTTTGCGCGATAAAATGGCTTTAGTCAAAAATAATCGAGTGTTTTTACTTGCTATAATATTTATTTTTTATACTCTGACGAGCTTTATAAATTGTGTAAAGTTATCATTGTGGGTGCGTTTATCGGAGTTCTCACGCAGCAAGTTCCAGAATTTGAAATTTTACTACCTCTCATGCAGTTACTAACCAAAACATCCCAATACCAAATCTACGGTATCACTTTAAGTAGCAACCAACCGCTACCAATTTTAACCCCCGCTTCCACAACCACTACAACAGATATAAAAGTTCACCTCACAGAAGGTAATTTATCCAATTCAGATAAAAGAGTACATACTAAGGGTTGGTATCAAAAACCCAAAGTTGATGGAATTTATTATTGTTTATCTCTCGGTGGAATCAAGGAAAAATTAGATGTAGAGATTGCTCCGGATGGTAAGCAAATCTGGATAAACTGGGTAAATTTACCAATCGCTGAAGTAACCGCGATGCTAATTGGTTGCATTATCGGTACAGCTTTACGGTTGCAAGGAAAAATCTGTCTCCACAGCAGCGTTATTAAAGTAGATAATTGTGCCATTGCCATTATCGGTGCAAAGGGTGCGGGTAAGTCAACTACCGCAGCAGCACTTGCAAAACAAGGTTATCCGATTTTAGCTGATGATATTGCAGTTCTTACCGACTGTGGTGACTCCTTTTTAGTTCAACCTGGTTATCCCCGTCTGCGATTGTGGAAGTCTGCGGTAAATCAACTTTACGGTGACGAAAAAGAATTATCGCGGGTGTTTAGCCAAACTGATAAGCATTTTTTAGAGTTAAATCAAGATAAAGTCTCGGCTTGGGGTTTTCACAATCAACCTTTACCTCTAGCTGCAATTTATGTTTTGGGAGAGCGTCAACAGTCTGCTTCAGCACCTAGTATAGAAACAATTATTCCCCAAATGGGTGTAATGCAGTTAATAACCCATAGATATCCCCAATCTTTGCAGTTAGAGCGCGATATGTTTCTTCGTGAATTAGCGATATTAGGACGTTTAGCGGAAATTGTACCAATGCGACATTTACACCGAGGGGATAATTTGGCTGAGTTGGGAAAGATTTGTGATGTGATTTTGGAGGGAGAATAGTCGGGGAATAATTCCGAAGTGGTTTTGGTAGATAATCTAATAGTCGTGCTAACATCAATTCAAAGTCTATTCAAGAAGTATAATGGCAGAACTTAATCTTGACGAAGATACAATTAAACAGATATTTAAAACAGCATTGGTTGAAGTGATTCGAGAAAATCAAGAAGTATTTTCTGACTTATTTGCAGAAATTATTGAAGATATTGCTTTAGAAAAAGCTATTAAAGAAGGTGAAAATACAGAGCCGGTTAGTAGAGAAACAATTTTTAATATTTTCAAAAATAAAGCATGAATGTTGAATTCAGGAAGAGTTTTGAAAAAGATTTGAGAAAAATTAGAGATGAAACTTTGCTGCAAAGAATACAAGCAGCGATAGAAGAAGTTGAAAATGCTGAAAATATCGGAGAAATCAGTAATCTAAAAAAACTCAAAGCCGATGGTGACTATTATCGTATTAGAGTTGGGGATTATAGAATAGGATTGACAATTGTTGATGATGTAATTATTTTTATCCGAGCTTTGCAAAGAAAAGATATTTACAGATATTTTCCTTGATAATAGGGAATAATAGAATTAAAAATTAAAATTTTCATAGTAGTTAATTTTAAATAAATTACTTTGTAGCTATTGTTATTTCTTCAGAATTAACCCATGTTGTATCATTTTCATATCCAAGAATAATCAACTCATTTCCTGCAAAATGATTAAAGACTTCACGAGCTTCTTGACTAAAGTGATTGTGCCAATCTCCAACTACGCCTTTTCGTAAAAAACTGTTTATTTTTACCTCACCTGGCTTTCTTCCAGATTGTCTCACAAAGGAAAATTCTTCAACAATTTTTGCTGCTTTTTCTACTTCCAAATCTTTACCAGTGAGTTCCCAAACAACCCTTTGTAATTGAATAACAGTATTTTCATGAAGAGATTCGTAATGAACACTTACAATTCCTGGATGCTGATACCATTGATGCACAAAATCTGTCCAGGAAAAACGTGGATGTCTTTGCTTTGTAAAACTGTATTCAATAAAAATAGGTAAATTATTGCGGATATCTTCTGGTTTTTTGAACTGTAAGTCATTGCTGACTATATCTACCAAAGCTGCATTTTTTCCACAATCGTGCTTGAAAAGACAATGATAGTACCAAGAAACCATAATATCTCGTCCATCTCGCCAAACAACCACAATATTTTTCATACCCCAAGGGTTCAGATAATGTCCTTGCATTATTGATGAGCGAAGTGAGGGAAAACGATTTTGAGGAAATGGTACATTTAATGCTTTAGCTAGCATTTGACTCACCCAAGTACCACCAGACTTCGGATACTCATTGACGATATATAAAGGTATCACTTCAGATAAATGATGAACCATTAAGTAACGCATTAATGATTCCGACTTGTTAATTATAATATTCATTTAACGCGGATTAATTTCTATAGCCATTGAATTAGTAACATGACAATCCTTACCCCTGAGTGTCTAATATTTTAGAGCATAGCAAGTCGAAAAAACCTGTTGACGCTCAATTTTAGTGGTTAAAGTTTGAAGGGTAAAGAGCGCATAATAGATACCCAAGTACAATCAAAAATATACAAATGACCGCATTAACTTCAATAATTCAAAAAACCCGCACTTGGAGAAAATTTTCTCTCCACGAACGTTATCTTCTTCTCCAAGCTTTGATATTACTTCCTTTAATTCATTTATCCTTGAATCTTTTGGGATTCAAACGCACTTATTCTATTTTAGGGAATGGGGAATGGGGAATAGGGAATAGGGAATGGGGAATGGGGAATGGGGAGAATTTGATTTCTTCGCAAATGTTCACCACAGTCTCTATGGTGAAAATAGCAGCGAAATACTACAAATGGGCAACCTGCTTGAGAAAATCCCTAGCGCTATGGTTTTTATTGCGTCGTCAGGGAATAGTAACAGAATTACAAATTGGTACGAGGTTTGAGAAAGAAGAGTTTCAAGCTCATGCTTGGGTGGAATATCAAGGATTTGTAGTTGGCGATCGCCAAATGGTAAAACAGCATTTTGCAAGCTTCGAGAATCTAAATTCCAACCTTACCACTCAGCCTCCCACAGAAATACAAATATTGCTGTGCTGTAATAACATCCACACCGATACAGCTAAACCCCAGCGCATAGATTTATTACAAAAAGATATTGATTGGAATTCTTTACTGCAACAAGCTTGTCAGCACGGAGTTTTTCTTCTGCTGTATCAAAATCTGGTTAAATATTACCCCGAAAGCATTCCCAAAAATATCCAACCCCAGCTACAAACATATTGTAAAATTAAAACTGCTCGCAATCTTTTTCTGAGCAAAAAACTTTGTCAAATTCTTCAAATATTTAAGAACAATAACATCAAAGTAATTCCCTTCAAAGGTGCTGTTCTTGCTACTTCGGCTTATCAGGATTTAACGAAGCGGGAATTCTGCGATATTGATTTAATTATCCAAGAAGAAGACTTTTCTAGAGTTCAAGATATATTAATTTCTCAAGATTATCAAACTCGTCACGAATTACAACCTTGGGGACAAGTTTTTACCAATAGAGATGATAGCATTCATATTGATATTCACTGGCAACTAGCTCCTTCGTGCTTCCCTTACCGAGTTGATTTTGAGCAACTTTGGCAGCGTTGCGAAACCGTATCAATTTTAAATCAACAAGTAAATAATCTTTCTGCTGAAGATTCGCTATTAATTCTCTGCCTGCAAATCGTTAAAGATGCTCACTACCGACAAGAAAAGCTCAAGCAAATCTACGATATTGCTCAACTTATAAATAATCATAATTTGAATTGGGAATTAGTAATTCAACGAGCTAGAGATTTGGGTAGTGAAAGATTATTGTTATTCGGTTTAGCTATAGCTTCGAGGTTGTTGCAAGTAGAAATACCAGAAGAATTACAGCAGAAGATAGAAAATGATTTGATAGTTAAATTGTATTTAAACCAGGTTGTCAAGCAGTTATTTAGCCAGAGTAAGCAAAATCACTTATTTGGAATCTTTCAGCAGGGATTGATACAGGGATTATATGGATTAATTTTAAGGGCTTTGATGTTACTGGATAATTCTAAGTTTTTAGCAGAACATAATAGATATTTAGTTGGACATTTATTTAGCTATATATTCAAACCTAATTCAAATGATTTAGAATACGTTTCGCTACCCCGGTTTATGTATATTTTATATTATTTAATTAGACCGATACGTTTGGGTTTGAAGTTTTTGAATCCGGAACTAAAAATAAATTCAACCTCGTTGAGTGTTGAAGTTGAGTAGATTAATCTCGTTACAAGGCTCTGCCTTGTAATGCAGTTCTCGAAGGCTCTGCCTTCAGGCTAATCCGGAGGCAGAGCCTCCTGAAATCGGTTCCCAGCCGGAGGCTAGGAACCAGTCAAAAACAATAGTTGCAGCTTTACCAAGCCCGATTACCTTGACTATTTCCAACTGCTTCTACTTGTTGGTTAAGATTGCTCAAAAATGTATTAGATTCTTGCAGCAAATTATTAAACTCTACACAACCTTCTCCAGCGTTACAACTGCGATAAGCATCTTTTAACTTTTGTGAAAGTTGTTCCGCTTGGACTACGGTTTCTTTACTAAGTTTATTCCCTTCAAATGAACCAGGTAGATTGTTATTAAAAACATTATTCCCAGTAACATCCGATTGATTGGATGAAGGAACGGGATTGTTAAAAACATTATTTCCCGTCACATCTGACTGATTATTTTGAGCATGAGCGGGAATAGCAATTAATCCACTCATAACTACAGATACACCTGCAACTAAATTAAGCAGTATATTCTTTTTCATGAAATTATCATCCTTTTAAACGTTATTAATTTATTACAGAATCCTCTGTGTTTTTATTTTCCTCAAAATTTAAAGGAAAAGCCAGTACCAATAACAAACCGGGTACCATCACCAGCACCAGTTATATCTCGTAAAGCTGGGGTAATTACTAAAGGAATATTCGGAAATGGTGCAACGCTGACTCCTATACCTAAATCTTGTCCAGTCCATTCCGCGATTATGCTAGCCGATTTAACTGCTCGAACTGCAACGCTACCGAATACACCAATTTCGTTATCACCATCAAAAACCGCGTCTTCAGTGCGAAACTGTCCTCCACCAATACCAAGAGTTACTGCAACCCGGCTAAAAGGTGAGTCGAGTTTTTCCTGGGTGCGGATAATTTTAGTTGCTACTCCGTAGAGCGATTGTTCAAAGTTGTTCTCATCCCCGATATTCAGAAAACCATTCCAACCAACCGCGACACCCCAATCATCCGGTAACTAACTGACGATGCACTTTAACATTAAAGCCACCGCTACCAAAATCGCGGTTGCGTCCAAAACTTGCCAAAGTGTAAGAAAGTTCGACACCCACTGATTTACGCGAATCACCCAAACCAACACCAATACCTAAACCCAAATCATCATCGTTAGAAAAACGACCTCTTTCTTGATAGCTAGCGCTGACAAAACCAGTATTGCGATCGCCACCAAAACCAGTGGGAACATATATGCTAAAACCCGGTGAGTAAAAGAATGAGGGAATTTCAATATCTTTTACCGCATCTAGCTGGTTGATTATCTTCTCTACATCTTGTTCCGATGTGTTCTGTGCTTGTAGTAACTTATTATCAGTTTGGATTATTTCGGAATTTTCACGGTTAATGTCTGTAAGATTCTCTGTTGTTAAAAATTCCGGCTCTGAGATATTTCGAGAATCTGGAATTGTGGTTTGAGCTTGATTCGTAAACTCAGAAAAATAATTCTTGGTAGATTTTGCAATCCGCTTACTAGCTTTGAGTCGTTTAATCAGATTAGCTTGTTGAAGATTATCGAATAATTCCTCAGAATCTGAATCATTTACCAATTGGGCAATATCTGATAATTCTTTTTTCAGAGGTTTTTTGTTTTGAGATAAAGCATCAGTGCTAATACTTTCAGACTTCACGTTATTTAACTTCAGAGTTTTTAGCGTATTGGCATCTTCTCTAAATGTAGCTTGAGCCGGACTGATTTGGGTAAATGCGGTAACAGCAAGCGTAAGAATTAGAGAAAATTTCCGGTAGTGTAAAAAATAATTTAGTTGGTTTATGGGAATCACAGTGAATTTATTTGTGCTATTTCAGAACAACTTTATATCTCACACGTAGATATACAATTAAACTTATACAGTTATGGCTCGAATATCCGGAAACATCAACTATTTGATAGGGAGTATGGAATAGTGTAGATTTTCAAACCCCACTATTGCTGTGCCGTTGTGTAATTTAGAACAAACTTGAACGTAGTAATAAGACTTGTAGCGTCATGCACCTTCGGTATAACTGGTTTAATAAAAAGCTCGCCAAAATCAGTAAAAACAATTAGGTTTTCTGCTAGAGGTACAAAAACTGCATCGAAAACCAGCGAATATAAATTTCGATGGGAAACAGCTTACTCACTGATGTGTGAAAAGTCTGAATAAAATCCCTACGTAATAGAACTTTTAAGCGATTACCCGCGAGTAAGTTCCAATGTCATACCCCTAGTTTTAAAAATTTTCGTTGTTTTAACGTTGTTTTAACGTTGGTTATTATATAATATATCTATGAAGGAGTCTATAAAAGTATTTATGAATTCACTGACAAAGAAAGAACATAAAGAACTAGGCTTTAAAGTTGGACCAACTTGGCGATCTTTTGAAAAGTTCCGCGCCTGTGGAGCCAAAGCTTTAGAATCTATCAAAGATGGTATTGTAGGTATTCTTCATACAAAAACAGGACAGTATCGTATTTTAGAAGAGAGAGATTTTCAAAAGCTTTATGGTCTTGCTCGTGATGTAGATCGCTTGCAAGGTGGATTAAGAATAGTTGTTAGTGCTGCTCGTGCTTTGAAAAAAGATCCGGACAATTTAGATACTATGGAAGTATTACTTCAAAGTATAACTTTCTTAGGCAGCTTACCTGAACTTCCAACACGCGAAAAGTTTGAATCTTTATTGGTTGAGACTAGTGAGTTGGATGAAGATGATGAGGTAATAATGGACTCTCTTGAGTTGGAAAGGTTGATTAAATCTGAATCTCTTGCTCAATAAAAAAATAACAGTAAAAAGAATAAATTTAGATTCAATGCTGGAAAAATTAATCGAGCTTGAGGAAAAGCTTAAACACCATTCACATGACCAAACTGCCATCAAAATTGTCCAAGAATTTGCTACAAGTCTTGGTAAAACACGAAATAAACAGGTACTTTTTGGTACAGATGGTGTTCTTTTACGTGAACCACCCATTATTTATCAAGAAGTAGTTGAGAAGGGTCTCATAAGTCAAGATGAAGACCCTTTTTCTTTATTGCAGGGTGATATTATTAGTACAGATGCTGCTTATTTTTTTGGTGAGCGTCTTTTAGGAATGAAATTTATTATAGCTAGTTCTACTTGTGATTTAGTGGAAAACCGTAGAGACAATGCAGTATTATTTCGTATACAACCAATCAATAATGATGACAAGAGTGCCGCATCTACAATTAGTGAGTTATTAAGATTTAAATCAACTAAATTAATGTATTTACCACGCTTAAAATCTGATACTACAGATGTAATTGCTAATTTGGTATTACTGGATGGAGTTGTACAAATTCACCTTAATGATTTGCACCTAGCGACTCGTCACGCAAGTCTTGGCTTAACTGGCTGGCGTATTTTTGGAGCATTACTAAAAACAGTAATGGCTAGAACAGGAGAAAGTGAAGTGAAAATTAGAACTTCAATATTTTAACAGTTTTTCCTAAGTTTAAGGAGAAGTTTTATTGTCGGCTTTGCTTGCGAGTCATAGCCATTACTGCCTTGACGGTAAGCTCTGGGAAGTCACCTCAAGTTTTATCAGGACGCTCACTGTAAAGCTGTAACGCGCGGTTGAGCAATAGCGTATCCACTGCTACCACCTGCAAATTAGCCGTATTGTAACATTGCTGGATAAACTGTACCGCCGCAGGGCGATTGACAGCGCTCAAGGCATTACCCACTTCCACCAATACCGCCTCCGTCACCCAAACGGATGCGGCTACTCGCATTCTTGGCAGAAACACTCTAACTTGAATATAATACTGGTCGCGTTTATTTAATAAAGCCTGGATAAACACCGTATCCAGAAATAAGCGTTCATCACTCATCAAGTACCTTCCGTCTCGCCCTTGGGCGTGCCATACAAGTAATGATCGTGTTCGCTAGACCAGTCTATCGGTGCTTCTATTGTTCCCGCCATCGCCTCCAACACATCCCAAGCATCACCAGCTACAGGTGGTGAAATCGACTCTTGAATTGTAATTACATAGCGCGTGTTCGGTGGTAAATCCAAGGGTGCGTCTGGATGCAAAACATTTCTATCAAATACAGCCGTTATCCTTTTATTCATAACTTGCGCTTGCTGTGTCCCTAATTTTCTTATTCTAAAGCATGAAGAGCGATCGCATAGCAAAACGTTTAACTGGTATTACAAAGCAGTAGTGAAGCTGCTTATACCGTTTTTATATGAAGATGCATATAAGGGTGCAGCTGCATTCTTTATTAATTTATCGTCGTCCGGCTTTGTATTTACCATTCGTCCAGAAAAGCGATCGCGCATTCCCGCAGTCACCCATGTTGATGGTACTGGTCGCTTGCAGACACTCAGCCGCGAGACGAATCCGTTGTATTGGGATTTGATTAATACTTTTGGACAACGCACGGGTATTCCGATGCTGCTGAATACTTCGTTTAATGAAAACGAACTTATTGTTTGTACACCATCCGAAGCGATACTCCGTAGAGTGGCTAACGCCAACGCATGTTTTCTAAGAACCGATATGGATATTTTAGTTTTGGGATCGTATTATGTAGAAAAAATTATTGTGTCATTAAATACTAAAGCTAAAGATATTGATTATGAAATATCTAACGCAGGGTAAGCGCATCTCAAATGCTCTTGACAAGCGGATTTGAAGGATGTGCCTAGAGTTATGAAATGGTAGTGTGGTAGAATAATTGCGTTGCTTATAATCCGGACTCTGTTTTTAGGTATGTAACGGTCTTTGATAAGCGTTTACGATGTGCGATCGCTTGATGATGCTAGAGGAAGATGTGCCTACTTTTACCTTATCTGGGTTTATAAGGTGAGGCGCAATATGTGAGATACCTTATTTTATGGTGATGTGTACTAAGTCACTGTAATAAGAGAAAACTCTCCGCTTTTAAGAGTGAAGAGAGGTTGAATTTTCCCTTCGCACTATTGATTCAAGGTGAATGGATCGACATATTTAAAGTTGTACTTCCACCTGTTCCCATAATTCCTTGAAGAATATAATCTTCTTGTTGCCAAATCTCAGATCCTGTTGAAGCCTTTTTAACTTCGCCTTTTGTTATACCTTTATTGTAGTACATGTCATATAGCAAATATTTATCTGTCTGCATATCAGCGTTAATAATAGCAAGCTTAAACCAGTTATCGTAAGAAGTATAGTTGAACGGGACTGACCACATAATTGCAAGTTTTTTAATTGTGTTTTCTATTTTATAAGTCACTACTCCCCAGGTACCAAAACTTGAATACTCTGTTTTACGAGAAGCGACAAAGCCTACTTCTTTGCCGTAGATGGCTAAATCAGTTCTTTGTATTTCACCGTTCTCTAAGTAATACTGAGGGTTTATTAATTTATTTTCTGTATTATTTTTAACCGCAATCGCAATTTTACGAATAAGATCCATTGAGTTAAGGATTTTTTCTAATTCTTCGGATACTTTAGAAGAGTCTGTAATTGAAATCGTAGAAAAACCTAGACATCTGGGTATTGTTAAAACGTTGACCCCCAGAATCAACGGATTTCCTAATGGACTTTCCATTTTCACTAACCGACCGTTTTTGATAAGAGTCTTTAGAGGTTTTTGTCTTGTGTCATTGGTACTTAATGATAAAAAATCCGGACATAAACCCCTTTCATCATTGGAACTTATCTCTACGCCATCTACTACAATTAGACTGACACAGCAACGAAGCATTGATCCTTGCTTACCGAAATAAGTGTTCCAATATTGAGGATTTAACCAAGTTTCTTTTTCATGGTTTTTCTAACTGAAATCTGTGAGAAAAGTAAACCATATCTAAGTTCAATCAATAACGTTGCCTGTAATAAAATTCACGTTATGCCAAATGGTATCTAATCCTGTGTTGTATTGGACTAGTGTATTGTCGTTCTCAACAGGACGTAATCTCATTGGAATTGCGGGCAAATTGATCTGTCGTATAGTCTTCTGGGTGAGTGTGTTTAATACAATAAGACTACCAAGAAGTTCTCCACGCTGATACCCATCAATCCTAATACTATTAATCTCTACAGTACAAAGCGGTGGCATTTTATTTTTCCTCCTAATTATGGTTCTGAAAGCGACCGAAGTAGTCACTATCCGACTAAATTACTACCTTATCGGATAGGAGCTTTTTTACTCGGATTGCATTAGCACTTATCTTCATGTTCTTTAGTTATAAAGCTACGAAATGTCGAACCTTGGTCCAAAAGGGCCATCAAAAAAGCCAGGACGCGGAATGAGCTTGGTCGCATCATTTACTTTGCCGTGCTTGCGTAACTTAGGCGTCTCGTAGGGCAAACGATTATCAAGATTTTCAGCCTTTTCAGTTTCGGGTTGATTTTCTTCTTCAGGTTGATTAGATTCCATAATTGCGTCAGCCATTGTAATTTAGTGGAGAGACAAAATTGGCAACTTCTTCTCAGCTTTGAGCATCGCCCGACTCAGCGCATCTTCAGCATCAGTAGGGTTCCCACCCATCCAACCCAAACAACGATAATACAAGTAATCTAGGTGTCGCTGCCATAATTCCCAAAAAGCACTGCTTTCACCTTGAGAAAAACGCTTTAATAATAGCTGTTCTTCTAAGTTTTTTGGAGTTTGCAGCCTATTCGCGCTAAATGGAGGATCTGTGTGAGTAGCTGTTTGCATCTTTGTATCTGCCTTTAATAAGTGGAAACAAGTTGCTAAGTGCGAAAATTTACGAGAATATTTTGATTTCGTGTCGTCCTACCAAAGGACTTCCAAAAATTAACTACCTTATGAGGTGGCCATTTTGGCTGCCCACTGATATGGGATGAGCAAGAACGCTCATCCCATATAAAAATTTTGGATATTTGTTTATTTGGAAGTCCAGAAATGCATCTTAAGTATCACAATTGCCAAAAAGCGCTCCAATAACCTTGAGAAAGGTTTTTTAAGTAGTTACTTTTTTAAAGCTTGCTACAGTTTGGAGCTTTTTTGCCAGAAGCGAGTAAATTGACCTTGGCTATTGGGGTATGTGTCGAACAATAGGTAAGACTCACTACCCCTTCAGTTAAATAGCCTAAACCTATCAACTTGCTTGACGGTTCGGTGTTTTTACTGAAATCAAAGGAAAATATATTTACTTTGTAAGAGTATATTTGCTTATCTATGCTAAATTGATTTTGGGTATATTTTCCCAATAGGTAAAAAATTGTCTCCAACATCAAAAGCGCAAATAAAAAATATAGATCACCTTGGAATAGTAGTTGAGTTGATTGATGAAATAGGAATATTTGAAACAATTAATTATAAATTAGGAATTGGCATATTTCTCTTGTAGGGTGCTGTGACACTTTGATTAATTGTCAACCTAGTAATAAGGGGGAGCAACGCGATTTGGTGAGATCGGGGTTTAGTTCTCAATTACACTCCTATATTCTCAACAAAACTAGGTTTTTTAGTGGCGATCGCATCCTGAAACAAGCTATATACGTCCCAGGTTTGAGCATTTCACAAAATCGCGTTGCTCCCGTAATAAGGTTTGTAGTGTCACGCACCACCCAAGTCTTGTGACAATTGCGGCCATTCCTGTCAAAATCACTGATATAAATTGATTAAAAATTAATCTAATGGTAATTTTAGGAATTTGTGGGTTAACTTTTAATCCCCCTAAATTCCCTTTTCCCTTTAACCGAGTGGTATTGAGAGTGTACCCACCGGATTTTGGATCGCGGTTGGAGGAATTAAATTTGTACTAAATTGCGATCGCACATCTTGAATAGCGATCGCGTGGCTTTGTATATAACCAGAAAAGCGATCGCTCGATTTTTGAGACAGTGACGAAGAATTCGTTACCCTTCAGTTAAATACCTTAAACCTATCAACTTGCTTAGATTTATTTTTACTGTTGAGTGTTTTTCCTCACCGTTTCTACATCAAGCTTTAAACGCTCCGCAATTTGCTCAATGGTTAACCCTAACTCTTGTAAGATTGGAATTCATTTCCAGTTTATTTTTGAGAACACCCTCCTCAATACCTTCTTCATAAACTCGACTTTTCTTCAAAGAATCTAAATTTAACATAACTTCAATGTCCTCCAAGCTTAAACTAGCATTATATCGACTGGCAATTGTAAGTCATTCAAGTATTACTGTATTAGGTATCAAAACGTCCTGAGTCTGAAAAATTTCTAGACTCTTTTGGTACTGTAATTCATCGTATTAAGTCAACAGATGTACCACAATATTAGTATCAACTACGACTATACCATTGCTCCTCTATGCCTTGACACCAATGACACCATAAGCTACTACTAACCGTTCCCATTCTAGTAGTCCACCACATTAATTTTAAGGGGTAGAGGTAGTGCGAGCGTCCCGCTCGCTACTTACCACCAGGGAGCGAGACGCTCCCACTACGAATGCATTACCCCTCATAACTTATGTGGTCAAGTACTAGGTAAATTGTTGGAGTCTCAGGTAAAAAATCAAAAAGCTGTTTCAAACGATTTATTTCAGCCTCTGCTTCAAGTGGTGTACGTCCTAAACCGTTTTTTCTATAGGTCAGGTACACACATTCCAAAATTCAATCAAATTTTGAAGAACGATGCAAACCTGTTCCCCTTGGTTTAAAAGAATATTAATCGCATTTGAAGCATCCCCATACATAGGATGACTTGGTTCGCTACTAGGTAATAGAAGATATAATTAACTCCACATCAGGCACATTTTTGGCAATTTCCCCGAAGAGTGTAGTTAAAAAGCAATTAAATTTCTGAGAAAAAACATTGACGTTTTGATTTTCGGGTCATATTATGTAGCGAGAAGTATTGTATTTTTAAACACTAATGCGAAGAAAGTTAATTATTTTATTGCCTACTATGTAGTCGTTACATATCTTATATCTACAAGATTTATGGCTTGATTTTTAGACATGAAAATTTGGGCGTTGCTGAATCATGGTATGAATTGAAAATGTAGAGACGCAAGGGTTCGCGTCTCTACAAGGTTTTTAAATCACCCATAATCGCGTTCATACATTAAATCAGCAACGCAAAAATTTGTATTTTAAATTAACTTACATATTTATATAAGTAGTTAAACATAATTAATTACACAATGTCATTGCGAGTGAAACGACGCATTCACCCGGGTTAGTGCGGTTGATCGCAAGATTCTGAGATTGCTGAGTCCTGACGGACACGCTACGCGAACCTGCGCTTACGCACACGCTGTCGCTCGCAATGACACAAATAATGAAGGCATACCCACTTATAAAAGTTGCGAGATTACTAACGTGTAGAAGTTATTGGGATTCCGTCCACTATTGTCACAATTTATACAAGCTCTTAGCCGTACCTATTACAAAATTCTCTCCATATCACCAAAAATGTCTGAAAAACAACAAGCAACTATCAATAAAGCTAAATCTACTATTTCTATATTCTCATCTAATTTTTCGATACCAGAAAGCGTTCTTGCACAAGAAATTAATAGTGAAGTAGTTTTATTACATATGGATTCGGAGTCTTACTATAGTTTGAATGCTGTGGGAAGTCGGATGTGGCAAATGTTGACTCAATCAGGAGACTTGGAAGGGACAATAAAGCAGTTGTTACGAGTTTTTTTTGTAGATGAAACAAAGTTGCGTCAGGATGTAACTGCATTGGTTGAAGAGTTAGTAGAGGAAGATTTGTTAACTAAGGACGTGACCTAATCCTCCAAAAAGTTATCTTTGAACTGATAAAATTCCCTGTCTCCTACAATAGAGGTTTTATGAGCGGTATAGTTAGCATTATTAATCACAATAATCAACCCATCAATCAGTCTCTTCTACACGCGATGACCAATTACATGGCGTTTCGCGGACCCGATGCTCAACAAACATGGCATCAAGATAACATCGGGTTGGGACATACTCTGTTACGAACAACTTCTGAACAGGAAGGCGAACGACAACCTTTGACTTTAGATGAACGGGTATGGATTGTTGCCGATGTTCGCTTGGATGGACGTAAAGATTTAGTTGTGGCTTTGCAAGCAAGGGGTAGGGTAATTACTGAAAATGCACCCGATGTAGAGTTACTTTTACACGCTTATCATGTTTGGGATACAAGTTGTGTAGACCATTTGATGGGAGATTTTGTCTTTATTATTTGGGATTCTAGACAGCAACGCTTGTTTTGCGTGCGCGACCAGTATGGGATTGTGCCGTTTTACTATGCTCAAGTTAACAATACATTGATTTGTAGCAATACGCTCAACTGCATCCGCTTGCATCCCCACATATCAACTAAGTTGAACGACCTAGCGGTGGCAGATTTCTTGGTGTGGGGGATGAATATGGAATGGTCTACGACTATTTTTAATGATATTCATCGCCTTCCCCCTGCTCATACTTTGACTTGGCAAGCAGGGCAATTAAATATACATTCGTATTGGCAATTACCCCGCACTCGACCATTAATATTCTACAAGCAACCCCAAGAATATGTAGAGCATTTTGTAGAACTATTTGAGCAAGCAGTTAGCGACAGATTAAGGACAAATCGCATTGCGACTCATATTAGTGGGGGGATGGATTCTACCAGCATTGCTGCAACGGCACAAAAGGTACTCTTAGAAAGAGGAGAACCCTTTGATTTTCAGGCATTTACCATGAGAGACCGTTTGATGATGCCAGAGGAAGATTCCTATGCGAGCATGGTAGCGCATTATATCGGTATTCCCTTAAATGAGATGAACTGTGAAGGATATATGTGTGCCGTACCATCTGTCAACCCCCAAACCCCATCACCCGAACCGATTGGCATTAGCGATCGCAATCCTGGTAATGATTTTACTAGACGCTGTGCAGACCATGCGCGGGTAGTATTAACAGGATTTGGTGGTGACCCCGGTTTGCGATTTGGCGAGTTTTATTGGCTGGAGTGGTGGAAACACGGTTTACGTAGAGAAATATTCCAGGTCTTTGGACATTATTTACGAACCCATCGCTCCCCGAAATTATACTTACGACAAGGTAGAGCTTATTGGCGCAAAATTAACAAGGAGAAATTAGAACTTCCGACTTGGTTTAATGCCGATTTCGTTAAGCAACTGGATTTACAGCAACGATACGAACAAATTAACGCCGAAACGATAGATTATGTCGCTCGCTACGGCATGGCTAATTCTCCATTTTGGTCAAACATCTTTGAACAATTCGATCCAGGTGCAACCGGGGTAGCTGCTAAACATTACTATCCCTTCTTCGATTTGCGCTTGGTCAACTTCCTGGTGTCAATTCCTCCCATCCCTTGGTTAGTTAATAAAAATATCCTGCGGGATTCGATGAAGGGTAAATTACCAGAAGCCATCCGCACTCGGCGAAAAATTGTCTTTCAAGCACCCGAAGAATATATTCAGGGAATGCGAGAAAGCGTGGGGTTATGGGCTGGGGATTTGTTGAAGAATACACCCGGTTTTGAAGAATATGTAAATACTAGCGAGTTATTGAAGTGTTTGGAATCTGAGGAGATTGATACTGGGAAATTAATGGGATTAGAGAAAGCTTTGGCGGTTGCTTATTGGTTGCGGAATCCTCAAGTTGTTTCATCGAATAAAGTAAAACTTGAAGCAGTACTGATTCAACCACGTCTCTAAATCAGGGTCAGGATTTTAGTTAGTTATTTATTTACGACCTACGTTACTCGTCTTGTGTCAAAAGCGTAAACAACTCGAATGGGTGTACCGGAGCTTTGTGTGCGTATGTTAACTCATCAAGTAGCCATCAAGTTCTAAATATTGAGGGAACAAACTATCAATACTGGCTAGCTTTGCCCTATAAACCAGTGCTGTTGCAATAATCAAACGATCAAAAGGATCTTTATGAACAGGTGATAAGTCAACGGCACGTGCAGCAATCACTTCAGTCACAGGAAATATCTCGATACCTGCGGTTGTTAAGGCTCCTTGAAACCATTCAGCAGGTGTAGATGACAATTCGCTCTCGACCGCGACTATGAGCCAAAGCGACCTCATAACAAGATACTGGAGAAATACCAACCCTGCTCGCAGCTTCTATTTGAGAAAGCCAGTGTGAGGGAAATTTGTCTAGATTGGAATTAATAAACCACAGCCAAATATGAGTGTCAAGTACAATTATTTCAGACATTGCCAGTCTTCTTCATCCACAATAGGGCTGACAATATCACCTAAAATTTTAACTTTGCCAGCCATTGAAGCAGGAGGAACTCGACGCTTTACAGGAGTTGCATTGGCAATATGTTCTGGCAGGATAGTCACAATAATGTTAGCAGAACTAACCTCTGGCTGTTCTGTTAGCCATATTACATGACCATTTTCGTAAACCGCTTGATAACTTTTTAGCATTTACCTGATTTTTTGTCTAAAAATAAGAGTATTATTATATCAATGATATCAAGTAAAATTACAATCTTTTCAATAACTCGTTTTCAAGACGCTGCTATCTACATATTAGGAGAGCGTCAGCCTACACAAGAAGCTGCTAGTATCGAACCAATTTCTCCACAGATAAGGTTAATGCATCTAATTAACTGGGGTAGCTTGGGTAAGGACATTGGATATGCTCTTTCATTAGAAAAAATTAATAAAAATCGCGCCATTTACTAAAAAACGGTACAACCGCCAATGCTAATCACTCATCTTTTATAGTAATAATTATGATTATTGCTAACTGGTGATTTTATTTTTTGGAAGTCTCTGAGACTCGCGAGTACATTCTTGCCATCAAGCAAGGTACGTAAGGTTTACAGTTTATTGAATGCATGAAAAGCTTTCGCCAGATGTATTATTCTGATTAGAGCATTCAAATCTTAACCTTGGGTAGTTAGTGCCAAATCAGCATAGCTACTAGCATCATCAGCCTTTGACAAGATTATTATAATCCAGCAACTTGCTGTATGTAAGTATTTTTACTGAAAATCCGTAATTATTCCATAAGTACTATTTTTCGGATGCTTCCTTGGGCAACAAGTACATATCAACTATTTATTCTGTCTGGTTTATACAGATATTGTCCGATATATACCGTTATTTTTCAATTAGTTAAAATGTCTATGGAAACTCTACACTAACTTGATTCGGACTTCCAGCTACCTTGTTTCTATAACTGACGGTAAACAATTCTCCCTTATGGAGATTACGCGATGGCGCTAATAACCAAACGGGACTGCGCCAGTGACAATCTTCACTTGCTTGAGTGGGAGCCGTTGAAAGAATAGTTGTGGGACTTAGTTCTAATTCAAAGTAAACCAGAATCCCATCCAATCGCCCGTCAGCGCTAGCTGTTACAGTTGTGGTGGTATCAATTGCCAAATTACTTACAAGCTGCAAATCAATTTCAGCCAGCATTATAGGTTCGCTTAACGTTTCCCAGTTTTTAGCTAAATAGGGTTTTAGATGAAACGCATAGGGGGAAGTTTGGGCAACTGTCTCTAAGAAACTAAAATCAATTCCATACCATGACTGCCAATTTGACAATGCGCTTCGGCTGACTTTCCGCTTCTGCAACTCGGTTTCAGGAATGGTGACAGCCAAACCGTAAACTTTTAATCGACTGGGTATCAACCGGGCATTGGGTTTGAGCAGTCGCTGGCGAGCATCCAAGGTGAATTCTAATACTTGCTCTCCCAACGGCTCGTTACCGATAATTTCACTAATCAGCACATCTGCCTTTTCTGGTAAACTAACTTGGGTAGACCAACCTTGTACTAGGGTAATTTTATCTGCCAAGCCATTCGCCTCAAAGATTGCTTGAGCCGCAGACCCAATCTTACTTGCTTCTATAGCATAAACGCGACTTGCACCCGCACAAGCAGCAGCAATGGCTAATACACCCGTCCCCGTTCCCAAATCTACCACTACATCTCCAGGACGCACAACTTCCCGAATCGCTGCTAAATAAGTGGCTGTGCGCTGGCGATCGTTTAACATGGCAATATGAATACCAAGAGCGTCAAATCCATAGGGTTCTGTTCTCAGCGTAGGTGATATTTGCCCTTCTTCTACCAAAATTCCCGCCCGATATAGCTGCAAAATTGTACTGGTTAAATTCATCCAATCCTGCGCCCCAAGAATTAGCTCCTTTAACTTGGACAAGGCTTGCTTCATAGAAATCGGTTGGGCAAAAATATTCAGAACGGCTAACCCGTGCGTGCCGCAAGCAATAACTCTATCCTTTGTGATAATCTGGGCGTAATTGCTAGAATCGATCCTTACTTGAACTTCGGGAATTCGTTGCAGTAGGGTATGGGGAGAAAGTTGATTCATCAATCTTGGTACTATTGCTTTTAACTGGTTACCCTCTAAGTAAGATTCCCGAGTGCATTCTTCCCATCAAGTAAGGTACGTAATGTTTTTATATCTTCTGCCACAGTTAATTTCTCCATAAGACTCATTCGCCTTAAGTTAATTAATTTAAGCCTATCAGCTTGCTAACTCACTATAAACCCATCAGGCAAGTTGATGGTTCAGCATATTTACGTAAACATAGCTAATATTTATTATTTTGCAAGAGTATATTTACTGGTTTATGGCAAATTGATTTTGCATATATTTTCTTAATAAATCACAATATATATGTCAAAACTTAACAAACATAAAGATGACTATATACAATAGACAATTAGTTACATTTGAGAACGCAAAAAGCATCAAGTGCTAAAAATGACAAAACTAAACCCATAAATTTAGTACACCCGAATCAAATTCAGGAAATATATAAATGTACCTTTGTTCCCAGGCATTATACTATCAAGTCTATGGTTTAACTTTACGCACTAACCAACCACTACCAATTTTAATTCCCACCTCAACCACTGCAACAGCAGATGTAAAAGTTAATATAGTAGAATGCAACTTATCCCCACTATCACATCAAGATAAAGAAGAAGATAAGTATCGCTCTGGTTGGTACACACAACAAAAAGCTGATGGCATTTATCATTGCCTCTCTCTTGGTTGTAGCAGCGAAACATTAGATGTGGAAATTACCCCAACTGGAAAGCAAATCTGGATTACTTGGGCAAACGTGCCATTAGAAGAAGTAACAGCGATTTTACTCGGTTGCATTATCGGTACAGCTTTACGATTACAAGGAAAACTATGTCTCCACAGCAGTGTTATTAAAGTAGATAATTGCGCTATCGCGATTATCGGTGCAAAGGGTGCGGGTAAATCAACCACAGCAGCAGCACTAGCAAAACGCGGCTACCCTATCTTAGCTGATGATATTGCTGTTCTTAGCGATTGTGGCGACTCCTTCTTAGTTAAACCTGGTTATCCCCGTTTGCGGTTGTGGAAATCTGCGGTAAATCAACTTTACGGTGATGAAAAGGGATTACCGCGAGTATTTAGTCAAACTGATAAGCATTTTGTCGAATTAAATCAAAATACCGCATCAACATGGAGTTTTCACAGCCAACCTTTACCCCTAGCTGCAATTTATGTTTTGGGAGAGCGTCAGCAGTCGTTGGTAGCACCGAGTATAGAAACAATTATTCCCCAACTGGGTTTAATGCAGCTAATTACCCATAGATATCCCCAATCTTTGAAGTTACAGCGAGATATGCAAAGACGGGAATTTGCACTATTGGGACGTTTAGCTGCTGCTGTACCAATGCGACATTTGCACCGAGGGGATAGTTTGGCTGAGTTATCTGAGATTTGTGATGTAATTTTGGAGGATGTTGCTGAATTGAAGGGTGTTTTTTTAGGGGCTAGTTGATAAAAATCCGATAAAATAAAAACTATAAAAGGAAAACTTAAACTACCGCTTTACCATGCCCGCCAAGGATTTTTATCATGATACTGTCGTTGAAGCCTTAATTCATGATGGCTGGGAAATAACTGATGACCCTTTGATTTTATCCTATGGTGGTAGAGAACTTTATGTTGATTTGGGTGCAGAAAAAACCACAATAGCCGCTCAAAAAGATAATCTTAAAATAGCAGTTGAAATTAAAAGTTTTTTAAAACCTTCCCCAGTCAAGGACTTAGAAGAAGCTGCCGGAAAATATGGTGTTTATAAAAGTATTCTTGCCGAAACAGACACCGAACGAATACTTTACCTCGCTGTTCCCAAACGTTCTTACGAAAGTATTTTTACAGAAAAATTAGGGCAATTAATCCTCAAAAGCTTAAAAATTAAACTCTTAGTATTTGATGATGAACAAAGGAGAATTATCCAATGGATACCTTAGAACGCTATCGCCAAATAGTCAGTGATTTAATCTACGATTATGCGAAGTATAAACCTTCTCACGGTGAAATTGAAACAGAAGCAATTATTAACCCAGAAACAGACCATTATGAAGTGATGCACGTAGGTTGGGATGGGCAACGTCGGATACATGGTTGCGTTGTACATATTGATATTATCCAAGGAAAAATTTGGATTCAACATGATGGTACAAATCGTCCGGTTGCTGAGGAATTCTTAGAAGCTGGGGTTCCCAAGGAGGATATTATCTTAGCTTTTCATCCGCCCCAAGTACGTCAATATACGGATTTTGGTGTAGCTTAATTACTTGTATAAAAAAACGAAAATTAAGGTAGAGCTTTTAACATTATTTTTATTGGGTACAACCAGAAAAGCGATCGCTCAATCATCAAAATAGTACGAAATTGCTCAAACGAGACGAAGGGTGATCGCACTCCCACTACAACTGTTAATTAGTAAATGCGATCGCATGAATCGATTAGCAAGGATATCGCAATCAATATTACCCCAATCGCTCGATAATCAAGATACTAAAAGCTTAAAATTGATGAGGTGCAATCAACTCTCAAGTAAAAACTTCCATGCGTCGAGATTCGATTTTTTATAAACTATTTCAACAATACCCAAATTTATTATTTGAATTATTGACAAATCCACCATAAAATGCGGATGAATATAGATTTGATTCGGTAGCTGTTAAAGAACCAAAATTTGAAATCGATGGGGTATTTCTCCCACCAGAAACGGAGAATCCGGGTGTGGTTTATTTCTGCGAGGTACAATTTCAGAAGGATGAACTACTTTACGAACGGGTATTTGCGGAATCTTACCTATATTTCTACCGCAATCGTGCCAGATTTTGTAATTTCCAAGTAGCGATAATTTACCCATCCCGTAATCTTGAACAAAATGATATTCTTCCTTATTCCAATCTACTCAATAGTTCCCAGGTAAATCGCATATATTTGGATGAGTTGGGAGATATTCGCCAATTACCTATATGGGTAGGGTTGATGGTATTAACTACCTTGGAGGATGAGCAAGCAACTCAAGAAGCAAGGTATTTGTTAACCAGGAATCAGCAAGAAGAAACTCAACCAAGAAATCGCGCCATAATAGAGTTAATCACGACGATAATGGTGTACAAGTTTGAAAACAAGAGCCAAAGGGAGGTAGAAGAAATGTTAGGAATTACACTCAAAGAAACGCGGGTTTACCGGGAAATTAAGGAAGAAGGGATACAGGAAGGAGAACAACGGGGAAGAGAACAGGGAAGAGAAGCCGAAGCTTACTCGCTTATCCTCCGTCTGCTAAATCGACGGGTGGGGGAATTACCAGAGGATGTTCGTCAACAGGTTGAAGCTTTGCCTTTGGAAGAATTGGAAAATCTGGGGGAAGCGTTACTTGATTTTTCTAGTATGGCTGATTTACAAGCTTGGTTAAATCAGGAAAATATTTAGTTTGTATGAAGCGATCGCTCGGCTTTTAAAACAGCGATTATGGGGAATAGCGATCGTAACTAAAACACTACTCTAAATTAGCGCGATCGCCCAGCTTTGCTATCAGGATAAATTTGAAGGTTTTCACGCGTCTCTTTTCTATATTATTAATAATTTATCTTAGCCGTCACACACCCTACAAAAATGCGAGTTTTGAAGAGAAAGTAACTAATTATCAGGAGGAAAGTAAAGTGCCTTTATTAAGCAATATTGAAATATGAGCTATTGAGAGAACAACAAAGAAAACTTGTAAAGAAGATATCATCAAGTTACTAGAAAATTGAGGGTGTGGAATTAGAGACTTCAGCTAACTATTCAATAATTTCTTCGTATTCATTCGTATCGTCGTCTTGCAATTTTTTTATTTCTGTAAATACATCATCTAAAGATTTATTATCAAGCCATTGATGACGCTCTTTGGTATAATCACCTTTGCCGGGGCTATAATACTGAATAAATTTAATTGCATCAATAACTCCCAAGGAATCTACTAAAGCTTTATAACCTTGTATAATAATTTCTTGTTGTGTTCTAGTCATCGTTTCTATCTTCCATTTGTGTAATTTCTGCCAGCCATTGTACGGGATTGTTAATATTTACGGTAATTGATTGAGAATTTTTGCGAGCTTTTTTAAGCAATCTATCGTCAGTTGTCAAGAATACGTCTGCTTGACTTCTTTCTGCGCTAGCAATGTGAGTAGCGTCATAGCTAGAGAATCCCATTTCTTTAAATTCAGCCGCTCGCTCTTCGACAAATAAACTAGTTTTAACTTTAATTTTAGCAACTGCTAATAGTTTTTTGATATTTTGCAATCTTTCTATATTCGGTGTTTGGTTCAGTTCTGCAATTATTGCACTACTATTAATCATTTTCCAATCTCCTGATTGACATTGATTAATAATCGTCATCACTGCTTCACTTTCTAAACGAATGCGTGGCTGCGTTTGGTCATCAAAAGGACGATTTAAACAACAAACATCAAGATATATCTTATATTGAGCCATAGCATTTATTTATCTACATCATCGTTAAGCTAAAAAACTCGCCAGGGTTAGAAACCGGGTTTATTGAAAAGGTTTACCCATCAAAACCCTAATTTTTTATTCATAAACCCGGTTTCTCAATGGTTGTTGAGAATGGTGCAAGATATGAAATGCAAAGTATTGGACGCTCAACCCAACCTACTAACTTCGCCAATTCATATAAATAAACTGTATCCCCTCAAAATTTAGGGGTAGGAGGTTATTGAGACATCCATGACCAGCCAAATGGATTGGAAGAAGACTTCTTCTGAATAATCGTCGCCAAAGGTGGAACATTTTCAAGTTGAGAAATGCGGTCATGCATATACTCGAAAAAGCTGATACTTAACTTGCGAGTAGTGTCAACAAGAGACATAAAAATGTCCCATGCACTAATTTCTCTGCTGGTAGTTTTTGCGTCATGTGTCATATTCTACGACGCATCTTGTACCTTTGTTACTTCTTATTTTTTCTTTTCACCCCGATTTACTGAGCGGATACCACCCAGTTGTCCTTTCAATAAACCAGGGGTGCGGGGTTGGGGAGCCTCCTGACCTAAACCTAAGCGAAAATAATGAATTATGTCATAAAGTTCTGCTAGTTTATCTTCGGGGATATCTTGCAGTTCTTGGACAATTTTCTGGATCAGCATAAGTCAAATATAGTTAATACATACTGTTAAGCCCAATGGTATTATAGCTGAGGCAACGCCAGAATAATAAAATGGCGCGTGACGGCAATGTTAACAATTTTCGTTATGATTAATAATTTCTTGTAGCTGTCACGCACCCTACTATTAATAGCTAAAAAACGAGTTAAACTAGGCTAAAAATAGCCATAACTAAGCCCATGCAAACAAACCCAAACGTTACATTACTAGAAGTGAAAAATTTAGCGATGCAGTTACCTGCTGTTGAGCGGTGGGAATTGCTTAAAACCCTCATCTATTCGGTAGAACCAGAAACCGACACTTCAACTCCAGAATATCCCCAGCCTCAATTCTATGGATGTATCCAAGACGAAACATTTTTCCGACATCCCCAAGGAGAACAACAAAAAAGAGAAGAGATTCTATGAAATTTCTGCTAGATACTAACACTTGCATTATTTATATGCGTGGTAAAAACACAACCTTAAAGCAAAAATTAGAATCTACTGCTACTAAAGATATTGCCGTTTGCTCAATTGTCAAAGCTGAACTATTTTATGGCTCAATGAAAAGTGCTAACCCAGAACGGAATCTTACTTTACAACAACAATTTTTATCTCAATTTATATCACTACCCTTTGATGATTTAGCCGCAATGACATTTGGAACTATTCGCTCTGGACTAGAAGTATTAGGCACACCGATTGGAGCGTATGATTTGCAAATTGCTGCCATTGCACTGACAAATAATTTAACCCTTGTCACCCATAATACTAGAGAATTTCAGCGTATTAATAACTTACTGATTGAAGATTGGGAGATAGATAATTAGTTAGGAAATATCCAAAATTTTATCAGTGAGGAGTTGGGATTTACAACTCAAATTCTTGAGCGATCGCTCGAACATCAAGACAGTGACGACGGAATTGCTAACCCCATAAATGCGATCGCACTCCCGCTACAAGTGTTTATATCAAGCGATCGCACTCCCGTTACAAGCGTTTATATAGAGCGATCGCACTTCCGCTACAAGTGTTAATTAGTAAATACGATCGCACTCCTGCTATAAGTGTTAATTAGTAAATGCGAACGACTTACGTCGCGCAAGCTTCGCAATACTCCCATGAGCCTTACCGAAATGTGATACGCTCCGTGTAAAGCCTTTGTCTTCTCATCATAAGCCTTACGGGTATACGATTTTGCGAAAATTAGTGTCAACCATCCTTTATAATTATTAACCTTCCCTGCATATTGTTGTATCTTCTCCCAAGCCTTAACCATTGCTAGACTCAGCGCATCTTCAGCTTCGGTGGGGTTTTCACCCATCCACCTCAGTATCGTCTCTACATTTTCCGAATCTGCTAACAATTGCCAAACCTTACTTCCCACAGCATTTAAGGTGTAATAAAATTCTGACTCGAAATGTAATATAACTATTTATCCATTAACTTCTTGTGCGAGGGCGTTTTCTGAGATAGTTAGTTTTTGGTTAAGAATAGATGTTGCTTGATTCATTGAAATATCCTCTTGTGGGTTTTACGTGTCTACATATTAAAGACGATTCTAAAAGCCAACTCCTGAATTTTTGGAGTTAGAATTTCGTCTTTTAATATCATGTCCGCTAAATTAGTTACGATATGTCATTGGGAGTGAAACGAAGCTGCGGCTCATCGCTGGATTTTGCGATTACTTCACTCCGCGATCGCGCAGTGAATAATGACAACTATTCAACCGGACATGATATAACTATTCATATTTTGCGCGATAAAATGGCTTTCGTCAAAAATAATTGAGTGTTTTTACTTGCTATAAGCTTTAGTTTTTATACGCTAATCAGCTTTGTAAATTGGCTTGAGTTAGTGCGTGATTCTGCAATAACTTATTACTACGTTCAAATTTTTTTAATCGCGTTATACACTCAACAAAACACTATTCCCCATTCCCTATTCCCTCATATGTTCTATCATGTAATTACATAATGTACATACATAAATATGAGTAACTCCTACAGGATTCGCAGTACCAAAATTGGTAATAGTACTGGATTTCGGCTACCTGCGGATTTTTACCGCGAACACCCCCAATTTACTAATGCTTCGGGCTGGATAGAGGTATTGTCCCCCGATACTGCGATTCTCAGAATTATTCCTGAATCTGATGATGATGATTCGGAGGAAGATTCGCTGATGATGCGACTGTTTCTCGATTTTGCGATGACAGAAGCATTGAAAAATAATACATTAGTGCCTTATACAGCCGAGATGTCTAAAGCTGCTCGCGAATTGATTGAGAGTGTGGAACTAGAGTCAGATTCCCAGGAAGATGGCTAAGTTTGTCAGCAACAATTGGGAAATTTATTTTCACCCCCAGTTATTTGGAGTTAAGTATCAAGAATTATTAAATCGGGTTGCCGATTTACGCGAGAAGCTGTCAGAAGCTGAGTTTAAAACCCATGCGACTGTGAAGCTATTTGCAGCGATTACTGTTGCAATTGAAACTAAAATACCAAATGACCCAATTGCCAGCTATTTCGCTTTGACAGGAGCCTTAAAACGCTATGGAAGAGTGAAGAAGATGGGTTTACCCCAAAGGTATAGGTTATTTTTTCGGACTTTTGATACTCCAGAATTAAAGGCTATTGTGATTGTATGGTTGGGTTTTCCCCGTAAGGAAGGAGCAAAGAATGATTGCTATCAAGTATTTACAAAAATGGTTGAAGGAGGAACTTTTCCGGATAGTTTGGATGAATTGATAGGGAATGAGGAATAGGAATAAGATGTTATAATAATGTAGTTACAATACTCCCAACTGCCAAAGTGGACACCATAAAATTCCGAAAAATTGGTAACTCTGTTGGTGCAACCTTCCCTCAAGAATACCTCAAACATTTAGGTGTAGAATCAGGAGATGAGGTTTTTATCATCAAAGAAGCCGATGGTCGAATCGTTTTAACGACCTACGATCCAGATTTTGCAGCAACGATGGAAGCTTATAAAAAAGTTAAAAAGCGATATCGCAATACTTTAAAAACCCTAGCAGATGAATGACCGAAACCTATTACTGGTTGGCGATAAAAGAAGTTATTGCTCTCCAGATAGAAGTCATCAAAGACTATGGGGGATGTTCTGGTATCTTGGATGAGGGAGCTTTGGAATCAACCCTCTACCGTCCTCAACAATTAGCATACTATGAACCATTATCTAATATTTGCGATTTAGCAGCAGCCTATGGATATGGATTGGTGAAAAATCATTGTTTTGTCGATGGAAATAAACGAATAGGCTTTGTGGTGATGGCAGTTTTCTTGTTGAGAAATGGATATGAACTAATCGCTACTGAATTAGAAGCCGTTGATATAATGATTAACCTAGCACAAGGAAATATCTCTCAAAATGAGTTAGGATCTTGGTTGACTCGTAATTCTGTTGTGCTGTAATGACCCCAAAATCGCCTCTTTCAACCCCAGCGCCATCTTCTGGGGGGTATAATTAGCAATAATCTCTTGGGAATGCAAACCCATCTTTTCCCTCAAGTTTTCATCTTCGACCAATATCTGCAACTTCTCACTTAACTTTTCAACATCTCCCACTGGTATAAGATAGCCATTCTCCCCATTCACAACCAAATCAGGAGCAGCACCCGCAGCATCGGAACAGACAATCGGTAAACCAGCAGCCATCGCTTCATTCAACACCAGCCCCCAGGTATCGCTTCTGGTGGGGAAAACAAAAATATCCGCTATCCCGTAATACTGCGGTAAAGCAGTTTGGGGTTGAAATCCTGCAAACACAACATTATCAAGTTGGTTTTGCTGAGTATATGAATGATAATTTTGCGATCGCGAACCATCACCAACAATAACTAATGTTACCTGCTTCTGTGGTGAGAGCTTTGTAAATGCTTCAAGTAGCTCGGGAATACCTTTTTCATCAATTAATCGACCAACGTATAGAATCACACATCCGGCAATGTCTAATTTTTCTTTCAAAATTGCCTTTTGCTGACGGTAGTACTGGGCTTCGTTCGCGAAGAAAACGCTGTCCACGGCATTCGGAGCAGTCCAAATTCTATCTTCCCTAGCTCCCAATTCAGCTAAGTAATTTTTCTGGGCTTTGCCCGGTATAATATATCCATCAGCTTGATTGACAATCCATTCTTTTAGTTTGTACTTAATACTACTAAGTATTCGCTCATCTTTGAGCGTACTTTCACTCCAAATTAATAAAGGAGTTTTCGTCATCTGTGCATACATCAAAGCCAACCAATGAGTAAAATGATGCCATCCCCCGCAGATGATGACATCGGGTTGCTGCTTCCACAGTTGATAAATGACATCGGGATTGAGAAAAACAGGCGCACTTTGATAAGATTTACCCAGTTGTAAACCCCATAAGACTTGATAACTAAACTGTATTTTTTCTTTTTCTACCAACCAGCTTCTTCTGCTTTCCGTTTCTGCGAAAAAGAAGACTGTTAAATCAATCTCTTCATCTTGAGCCAAGTAATTAAAAGGTGGAATGCGGTAAGGGGAAATAATTTCTGTGAGGATAACTGCTTTGGTTTTTGGCATAATTAACTCAACGCTTTTTCTGCTTCCAATTGTAACTGCCAAGATTGAGTATAATTACCACCCTTAGCTAGTAACTGCTGATGGGTTCCTGATTCGACAATCTTTCCCTGTGCCATTACATGGATCGTGTCTGCGTGCTGGGCTGTAGTCAAACGATGAGTAATTATTACTACCGTCTTTCCCTGGGCTAATTGCCGCAAACTTCCCAGCCAATTATTTTCTGCCCAGGTATCCATTGCACTGGTTGGTTCATCCAAAATAACTATCGGTGCAGAACGCAACCATGTTCTAGCTAGTGCCAAACGTTGCCACTGTCCTCCACTCAGTTCTGTGCCACCAAAGCGTTTTCCCAGCAAAGTGTCATATCCTGCTGGTAATTGCCGAATAGTAATATCTGCTCCTGTTGCTTGAGCTACGGTATCAATTTGCGTGGGTGTCGGATTTGTATTTAAAACTCCCATTATCATGTTATTCGTGACTGTATCGTGGTAACGAGCGGGAAACTGGAACATAACGCTGAAAAATTGCCGCAGTTCTGCTATGGGGATATCGCGGATATCTACGCCATCGATGGTAACTTTACCTGCTTTTGGGTCATAAAAACGACATAATAATTTGCTTAGAGTGCTTTTACCCGCTCCATTTTCACCAACGATCGCCACTATTTGTCCCACGGGAATAGTTAAAGTAAAATCATCTAAGGCTAAATGCTGACTGCCGGGATAAGCAAAGCTAACCCCTTCAAAACAAATCCCCTTGCTTAAACCCAAATTGACATTTTGATGCCGTTTGCATTCCGCATCTTTACTTGTCAACAGTGGTTGTAGAGAAAGAAATGCAAATAAATCTTGCAGTAACAGTAGATTTTGGTAAGTTTTACCGCAGGTTCTCAGCAACCTTTGGAGCAATCCTTGAGCAAGCCAAAGTGATTGTAACAGTAGAGCTAAATCGCCTAAACTCAGTTTATCCTGTGCCATTTGTGACACCATCCAACTCAAGGCAATACCAAGTATAACTAAGGACAAGAAACTCGCAAAAAATTGAGCCAAACTGCGCGATCGCATTAACCGCATTTTCTCGGTTCGCAACTTTTGTCGTAGCTTTTGATAGTCATTGTGAAAGCGATCGCCTAACCCAAATAATCGCACTTCAGCGGCAAATTCGCTTTCGGTGAGGATTTGCTCGTAGTAATCTAGATAACGTTGCGTTACGGTATTGTGCAATCGCCATTGATTTTCCAGTTGATTGCTTTTATACATAGCTAGAAACGGCGGAAAACTGCTCAACAGCAATCCCAGAGGGAGCCAAATACCTAGAGGGAGCAAAACAACAGCAACCGATAGCAGCGTTAAAGTACTTACACCCAACTCTCCCAGATTTTCCAGCAGGATAACGGGTTGATTTTTCCCTTCCACACAAGCACGATGCAGGTGATTGTAGTAATCGGGACTCTCGAAAAAAGCCAAATCGAGGGAAATCGCTTGTCGGTGAATCGCCGAACTAGCATAATCTTGAGTTAATTCTGCAATTTGCGATCGCACCCAGATGCTGAAATTGGCGATCGCACCTGCAAATAGCAAAAGTCCCACCAAAATCGCAATGTAGATGAGAGCAGCATTCAGGTTAGTAGAGCGAATATCCGTTTTGACAACCGCAACAAAGCTGTTGATAGCAGTTTTGATGAGATAAATTTGAATAGCTGGTAAAATTCCCTGAAAAATCAGCAAAACTGCCCAGATAATAATCCAATAACCTGCTGATTGCCAAACTAATTTGATAGCTTTGGTTAAGTAAGGTAATTGAGGTAAGATTGAGCGCAGTTTGATTACAATTTTGGTCATTCTGTTGGATTACTTAATTGCTTCAATTCCAATTGCTTGGACGAAATTACCTGCATTTTACACATCTGCAAACCGTCCATTTGATCAATCACCGTAGTGACAATGACACTGGCAGACAAATTACATGAGTATAAGTCACCACCTGATAAACTTGCCAACATTTACTTAAAAGAATGAACAAGCAGAAATCTTGATGTTGTTGGGTAGAAATATAAGGAACAGAGAATAATCTCCCCTAAATTAGGTGAACAAATCACTAATTAGTATAAGAATTACAGAATAATCCGACTTTCTCATAAATATCAAACACTTCATCACACATCTTTTCTACAGAAAAATCTTTCCGTACCATTTCCGATCCTTTATTTCCCATCTCATTTCTCAGATCAGGATTTTGCAGCAACTTAAGCATTGCATTCACTAAAGCTTGAACATCTCCAACAGGAACTAACAAACCCGTTTCTTGATGAATCACAACTTCTGGAATCCCTCCAACAGGAGTAGCAATAACTGGTAAACCTGCTGCCATTGCTTCTAAAATAACTAAAGGTAAACCCTCTGTATAAGAAGGTAAAACTAGTAAGTCAGATAAAGCTAATAATTGAGGAATATCGGAACGATGACCTAAAAAATGAACTGAGTTATTAATTCCTAATTCTTGAGCCATATCTTTCAAATAATCAAGATAAGCTCCATTTTGTTCTAAATCTTTACCTACAATTAAATATACAGCTTCTTGTCCCAATTGTTGTAAATTTGCAGCAGCTTGAAGTAAAAGATGTTGTCCCTTGCTTTTACAAAGTCTACCGATATGAATCACAACCGGGATGTCTTCGGGAATATTTAATTCGTTACGAATATTCGAGTCAATTTCCCGATTATTAACGAGAGTACCGTTATGTACAACATAGAATTTACGTGAGTCAAAACCTTCTGTAATTAATGCATCCTTTACCTGATAAGAAACAGCAATCATCGCATTGCAACATTTTCTACTTGTCCAGTAGTTCATCATATTTTGATAGCTTCTGATCAAAGAATTACTGCTCAGAGCATCTTGTAAATGAGCGTGAATAATTACAGGTACACCAGCTAATTTACCAGCTAAAGCAGAAATAATTGAACCAGCAAAAGGAGCATGAGCGTGAACCAGAGAAACTTCTTCTTTTTTAATTAACTGTGCCATTTTGACTGCTGATAACCAATTAAAAGAGCGAGTTGTATCCAAATGGTAAACTGTCACTCCCTTTTCTCGCAGAATATCGCAAAATCTTCCTTCTGAGGGTGAATTAACTAAAACATCCCAACCTTGATTTAATGCTGCTTCAATTAAATGCAGACAAACGATATTACCACCTGTAACTTGTCCATCGATGATGGGGTATAGTATTTTAGGATTTGCGCTCATAACTAACTTTCTTATTTTTAATACCAAGCAAAACTAAATCAGCCCCAAAATAATCATCTAACCAACTTGATTTTTCTATAATTTGCGATTTTGCAGAAGTTGAACCAAAAATTTGCTGAAAAATACTAGTTGAGCGATAAATTTGGACATATCTTTGAAAATCACTCAAAAATGCCGAACCAATTAATTTGGAATTACTAAGCTGAAGCTGACGAGCAAGCTTAAAAAATTCACTACGATTAAAAGCTCCTTCGTAACCTAATTCCCATTTATTTCTTCTTTGAAGATAAGTTTTTAAAATCTCATGGGGTAAAAAAGCTTTATTTGGGACGCTGATGACAATAGCTCCCCCATTTCGCACCAGATTAACATGGGTTTCAATCATCTGTAAGCGTTGGGGATAGCGGAAGTGTTCTACCGTTCCAAAAGACATTGCAACATCATATTTCCCATGCAAATCGTTTTCTATTCCAAGCGCATCTTGAAGTATGAATTGTGCCTTTAAAGCATTTTTTTGAAAGCATTCTTCAGCTAAAGTAAGAACTTGTGCGCTGTAATCTAACAAAGTTACTTCTGCACCTAGTCGAGCCAATATAAAACTATAAATTCCTAAACCTGAACCAACTTCAATAGTTTTAAGTTTATGGATATCTCCGACATGAGTAAGAATATAATTTTGGATTTTAGTACCTCTGATACCATTTGATTCGCGCTCAACCCATTCCCAGAATTCGCTTTTATCCTGGCTCGATTTACTCCAAACCTGATTCCATAAATCGGGGTTACTTGTTTGTTGAATTAACATAATTTTTATCTATAAAATTCCTACTTTTGAAATAACTTTATCAATTATATTCCAAGTTTCCTTCGCGCACTTATCCCAAGAAAATTTAGCTGCTTGCTGCTGTGCTAACTTGCTCAATCTTTGTAATTCTGTCGGATTTTTCAATAAGAATAATAATTTATCTGCAAGTGTAAGAGTATCTCCTAACCTCACTAAATAACCTCCATCACCAACAACTTCCGGTAAAGAAGCCACTTCCGTTGCAATTACAGTAGTTCCTGTAGCCATTGCTTCGCATACTTGCAATCCGAATCCTTCATAGCGGGACATCTCAATATATATGTCTGCATTGCAATAAAGAACGGGTAAATCGTTATCGGGAACATATCCAGTAAAATGTAACTTTTCCAAACAACCCAGTTTAACTGCTGTTTCCACTAACGTCGATTTTTGCAACTCCGAACAACTTCCCGCAATTACTAGATGATGAGGAATTTGAGAAGCGCATTCACCAAAAGCCCGTACAACAAGTTCTGGAACTTCACGATTGTCCCCCGTGGCAAATGTCAGCAGATAAGGACGTGGTATACTTTTAAACCAACTAGAGATAGTTAGAGATTCTGCTTGAAAAAATTTGATATCTGCACCTGCATAGCTGACGCTAACTTTTTGAGGACTAATTTGAAATTCTCGTTCTAAATCTATTCCTGTGCTTTGAGAAACTGCAAGTAAATGAGTCGCTTGACGACAGGTAGTTGGTAATAAAATTTCAGTAAGTCGCTGACTAAGATCGTGGTGTAAAGATTTATTAGCATTCCCTACCGATTGACGATAGATATGTGGTAGTTCATGAACGGTAATAATATAGGGAACTGGTACAAAAGCTAATGGTGTTTCTCCTAAAACAAATAATAAGTCTGGTTGTAGCTTTTTTAATATACGCGGTAAAGTTAGCAAATGCCAAAAATGAGTAGATTTAATCGTAACTCCCTCAACTTCCCAATTACAATTATTAACTTCCATTCGGTTAACAGCTTCAGTACGCATCAGCACTGTAAAATGCGCTTTTAGCGATAATTTTTGTAAAGCCATTAATAAAGAAACAGCATACACAGATGCACCTTTGGTATCGGTGACAACGCAGGTAGCATCTATACAAATATGAGGGAGATTATTACTCATGCGTTTTACTTTTAGATAAAACTGTCATTACTGTTTCAACTTTTTCTTGGGGAATCAGAAAAACATCAACCCAACCTGATGATGGCAAAGAAGTACTAAGAAAACCATCTTTAGTTTCTGTAAAAATAGCGTAATTCCAGCTTTTCATTAAATCGAATACCTTCGTCCGATTTTCCTCAAACACTTCACAAAGGACAAAAGGTTGAAAACGTTCAATTGTTGATTTAGCTCCCTCCAAAATTTATAATTCATGTCCTTGAGTATCAATTTTGATAAAGTCTAAACGTTCTTTTTGAAAAGCAATATCTAAAGTTGTTGAGTCAGTACTACCAATACTTACCCAATCACCAGGATTCCAAACTTGCGTACAGCCAGTTGCACCTTGTTCATGAGCAGAAGGTACATATAAATTGAAGCTTCCTTGACGATTAGAAAGAGCTAATTCATTTACTTCGATATTTTTTAATTTATTTAATTTGATATTTTGATAGAGTAGAGCCAAGTTTTCTGCCATTGGTTCAAAAGCAATAATAGAACCCGTGGTACTTACATGATGAGCCATAATACATGAATGAATACCAATATTAGCGCCAATATCTATAAAAGTTCCACCGACTGGAAGCAAAGTTTTGATGATTTCAAATGTATTTTGCTCGATAAAACCCAAGTAATAAAGCCTTTGTAACCAATCACTTAAATCGAGTTCCAGAAAAATACCAGGATGAATTTCGTGTATGATTTTTTCCTTAGCATTTATCTGAGATAGAAAGCGAAAACGGAGAGAATTACCTAACCTTTTTGGTAATGTATTAGATAATTTTGTTCCAGCTTTAAATATTGAAGTTGAGTTAACCATAATAAATAATATAGCTATAGGTTTACATCATTTAGGAACTTACTGAATAAGAAAATGCTAACTGCAAGAAATGATTGAATATTAAAATTAAAATATAAAATTGTTTGACGGATGAAACTACCAAAATATTGCTTCCAAAAACTTCTAGTAAAAGCTGTTTCCCAATCATTAATAAAGGTCTTTTGCCAATAATCTCGACTTTGATGATAGTTACCCAAGCGATAATGAGTTTTTGCTAAAGCTTGATATAGTAGTTTTTTAGCTATAGCAATTCTATCTATAATACCAAGTTTCAGACATTCGTGAAGATGCTTTTCATATACTTGTAAATAACTAAAATTAGAACTTATTTCATTAGTATTATTTTCGTGAAAGCGATACTTTATTAAAGCAGGTTCTGAAATAAAAGTAAAATAATAACCTTTTAAAAGCAAGCGTAAATATAAATCTAAATCTTCTCTACCTTGTATAGAAATATCATAGCCATTAATTTCTAAAAGTGCCTTTATTCTAACTAAAATAGTAGAGGTAAAAATACAAGCAGATTTCAAATAATTTTCATAAGTTTCTTCTCCACTTTCAGCTAGAGTATATAAATTGCGAAGCTTAAATTCCCATCCTGGTAATGGTTGAAGATTTTTATCAACTATACATTTATAACCATGTACTAATACAACATCTGGTGGTGCAGATTCTAAAATAGGAACTTGACGAGCAAGTTTATCTGGAAACCAAACATCATCCGAATCCAAGAAAGCAATATATTCACCCTTAGCTAATTTGATACCATGATTTCGAGCCGTAGAACGTCCTTGATTATCTTGATAAACATATCTTAGTTTATCTTTATAGCCTGTTAAAGCTTCTTTAGTATTATCTGTTGAACCATCATCGATAACAATTAATTCAAAATTTTGATAAGCTTGATTGAGAACGCTTTCTACTGCATCTTTAATCAAATGCGCTCGATTGTAAGTTGGGATAATAACGGTAACTTTAGGGGATAACATAGGTGCGCTCCTCATTAATTAAAAATAAGTTTAAATATTTACTTCTAATCGCCCTGTTCTTTTCCAACTATTTTGTGCTAACTGATAGTATACTTCTTCAGTTTGAGAAATCATACGTTCTAAAGTAAATAGTTTCATAAATCTGGCTCTACCTTTTTCTCCCATCTGTTGAGCGATATCCGGATTATCAATTAAAAAGTCTATTTTTTCTGCTAATTTTTTTGGGCTTCTTGGTTCAACTAAAAAACCTGTTTTGCCATCTGCAATAGAATAACGCATACCTCCAACAGCCGTAGCGACAACTGGAACACTCATTGCAGCAGCTTCCACTACAGCGTAACATAAGCCTTCAAAGAGTGAAGACATAGTAAATATATCAACTGCACATAAAAACTCTTCGATATTATTTACAAATCCAGGTAATACAAATTTTTCTGATAAACCTATATTATTGACTTGGGTTTCTAATTGAGTTCTTAAACTTCCTTCTCCGACGAGAACAAAGGTAACGTCATTATGCTTGGAGCAGATAATATTTGCAGCTTTAATTAAATCCGATTGGGCTTTTTGAGCTTCTAATCTTCCAGCACTTGCTATAACTATATTATTTTGAGGAATCTGTAATTTTTCTCGAATATCTCCTCGAATAGTATTTCTTTGATGCTGAGTTTGCGAAAACTTACTAGTATCTAGTCCATAAGGAATTACTTTTGATTTATCATAAGGAATATTATCTAACTTGCTTGCTATTTCTTGATCGTACTCAGAAGTAAAAATAAAGTAATCTGTTAATTTAAATGCGATTTTTTTTGCTAAATCTCCTTTCCAGTTATATTGAGTTTTCA
This sequence comes from Rivularia sp. UHCC 0363, assembly GCF_034931125.1. Classification (NCBI taxonomy): domain Bacteria; kingdom Bacillati; phylum Cyanobacteriota; class Cyanophyceae; order Nostocales; family Rivulariaceae; genus Rivularia; species Rivularia sp. UHCC 0363. The sequence continues at coordinate 61,512 of NZ_JAYGHM010000004.1, forward strand.
GTTCGGGAGTATGATGCGTGATTAGCACTTTCTTTACACCAGCAACACGTGCTGCAATGACACCTAAAGGGCTGGGGTCATTAATATGTATAATGTCTGGAACAAACTTCCTAATTTCATTGGCAATAGAATAAACGTAAATAATCAAATTGCCTGCGAAATATTTAGAATCAACTGCTAAAAGCTCAACATTATCTAATTTGCTAAAAGCTTGAAGTACTGGAACATCAGGATATAAAATTCCTACCTGAAAATCAGCTTTATTCAATCTTTGAGCTAAAGTATATATGTAATTTTCGGTTGCTCCGTAAACTGGATGAGCTTGAAAATATAAAATTTTCATAATTAGTTTTACGTCAAATAAAAGATTAGTTACTTGCCAAAATTAGATGAACTTTTAACTGATATTTATACCACCGAAACAAGACCCCATAACTTAATGTAATTGCTGTTAATATACAAAAAACTGCTAGTAATTTTCCTGAAAAAATAGTTTGTAGTTGTAAAGCTAGAAAGAATACTGTAAAACACATTAACATAGGAATTAACGTATCTTGTATCAACCAGCGTCGATATTCTTTATGTAAAATGTACCAATGTGTAATTCTCGAAAGCACTAAATAATAAAGTATATTCAAAAAAGTTTTGATCAAGGCTGCTCCAAGTAACTGTAATTCTGGAACTATATATAACATTGCTGGAATTATCAAAACCAGGCTAAAACTATTAAATATTGCTGCTATTTGTGGTTTTCCAATTGCAAGCTGTAGTTGAGATGAAATAGTAGAAATATTATCTAACATAGCCCCAAAGGTTAATATTGCTAAAACACTTGATGCTTGTGCCGCTACATCTGGTGATTGAGTCCATAATTCGAGAATTATCGGTGCAAAGAATATAAATGTAGAAGCTACGGGTATTACAGTTAACGATATGAACAAATTGCTTTTATGAAAGAAATCAATAAACTTTTGTTCGTCTGGTTGAGCAGCTAATATTATCAGTTGTGGTGAAATAGCAACAACAAAAGGTTCAAGTATTATAGAAAGTTTTTGAGCTAAGGTACTGGCTAGCATATAATAGCCAAATTGTTCTAAAGAAACGAATTTAGAAAGCAAGATTTTGTCTATTTGTGATAGCATCATTGATACTATTGTCGTCCAACTAACCCCTACAGCAAACCGCCATGTTTGTTGTAATATTTCAAGCTTAAAGCTTGGTCGATTTTCGGTTTTAGGGACATAGCGCCAAGCAAACACCATAATTAACAAAACTTCTACAATTGCGATGAATGCTTGCCACAGCAAAAATGCTATAATTGTTGGCGAAATCATCACCAAAATTACAACCGCTCCCAATTCCCTGAAAGTTTTTAATATTACCTCCAAAATATTAAGCTGCACCTGTTTTTCTAACGCAATTAACGTTCCTCTGTAGGTTGTAACTGGCCACCTAATAGCTACAGTTAAACCTAAAATTATCACCGCCCATTTAACAGTTTTTAAGTCAAGATTTTCGGCATTAATCCATTGAGTGCTAATTGGTTGTGCAAGTAATACCATCAACAAAAGTATTACCGTACCCGTACACCAGTAAATTATCTCTGTTGTTCTTAATAAGTCTGGTATAGTTAAAACTTTTTCCGGGATAGCCTTACGTAAAGAGACTTCCCGTTTAATAGTTGCACTCAAACCCAAATCGAGCAGCCCAACAAATGAAATTACCGCATAAAATCCCCCTATCAAACCATAAGCTTCTACACCCAAGTAATGCAGGTAAACTGGAACCAGCAAAAAACTCAACAAGTTAGACCAGAAGTTACCAGCATAATTGGCGATCGCATTCAATTTTAGCTGAGACAACGACTTAAGTTTCTGTATTAATGCGGTCATTATGGGAACTGCTAATTAGGGATTAAGTACGTCCGTATCCCTTTTGCTGTTATTCTCAAACAGCGCCAAGCTAACCGATTTTTACAGGTAATGGCAACCGTATACTGATAATGTTTGCTTATATTGTTTGTCAAGTTATGTGCTTTATGCGGTGGCTTAACCATTCAATTGAAGTTTTTGCAATTTCTGAGAGTGAATTACGAAAAATTTCCAGCTAAGCAATTCTAGGTTAATTGAAATTAATCAAGTTATCGAGCAAAAACAAAAAGATGCTATTTTAATACTAACCTCATAACTTAATATTGAAACACCATTATTGAAAGTAAGGAATTATGTAAAAATAAGTTGCAGAACTAGGCACTAGGAAATAAATGTACCCGAAATAATCCTATGGTTGTAAATGACAATAGTATAATTTGTTTGAATTTGACTCATGCGAAGATATTATTCACATAATTATAAATAGGACTTACGCAACTGGCATATTTTGGTCGTAGGGTGCTGTGACACTTCGCTTGATTTCTAACGCAATATAATGGTTTATGTGTCACGCACCGTTCCCTCAGTCTTGTGACAATTACGTAAGTCCTGATAAACTTGAATTAGCAGAAAATTAGAAAGTAAGGATTATTAACGGCGGAGGTGGTAGAAAGCCAAAATTATCACCATCGGAACAAGTGATATTGACACTAACGTACTTGATACATTTTACGACATTATGTCCCCTTCGGGACACGCTTACGCGAACGCTATCGCAATTTAAAAGCTAGTTATAGTAAGACTTTGGTCTGATAATTTGCTATTTTGCCGCATTCGCATCATATTAAAGGTGTTCCCAGTTCATTCAACGCCATGTCAGATTCAAAGTCTTTTGATGAAGCTCTAGACGCACTATATCAATCCGCGAAGGCATCCGCCGATTTTATCAAGGTATCATTAACTTCAGAAGATATTGATTTCAATTCAGCTTACAAAGAACGCTTAAAAGTGGCGCTCTCGGTATTGAAAATTACATGGCTGAATGAAGACGACGAAGAGGAAGAATATGAAGACGATGAAGACGATGAAGACGACGACGAATTATCCTACATAATAAGTAACAATTAGAAGAAGAATATTGAAATTTTAAGCGATGAGCGAAGTTCCTTCGTAGGCGATCTCGTAGCGCGTGCGAAGGACTTAGAGACTTGTTACTGCGTCGCTACCCGATGAAAAGTTCGCCACAAAACGCGACTCATCACTAAGAGGAAAGAATAGTCTAGCCAAACAAGAGTATCGGCTTTTCCCCAAACGATATCGCGTACTGTGCTGTGATTACCGTCAACAATCCAACTATTACCAGGTAAAGATTGTTTAACGCGATCGCGAAAAATATCACTACAGTGTTGCTACCCAATTCGGTTCCCAGTATAGAGAATCTAACTCGAAATGAGGAATCATCAGCGAATGCGAAACTTGATGAGCCAAAGTTGTTTTACCCGTACCGCTGGTACCGATTACACAAATACGTTGCGGTAGAGCAGGGGCTGAAGGTTTCACTCATCCGCTTGGTAAATTTGACGAATTTCTTCTAAAGTATTTTTTGTGCGTATACCTTCCCTAATTGCGGTTAAAACTTCTAAATCTTTTATCTGAGATATTTCTGACATTAAATGTAAACCTTCCGAACCAAATTTAAGTTGTAAACCCAGTTCAATTCCTGAAATTAAACCCTTTATTTCCCCTTGATTCAAATCTTGATACCAAGGTGATTCTTGCAATACAGTCATATCCCACCTCATAATTTGCTGTACTAATCGAGTTGATAATACAAAACAGTTTTTTGAACAAAATTTCAGGTTTCATCCGCTTGATAAATTTGACGAATCTCTTCTAAAGTATTTTTTGTGCGTATACCTTCCCTAATTGCGGTTAAAACTTCTAAATCTTTTATCTGAGATATTTCTGACATTAAATGTAAACCTTCTGAACCAAATTTAAGTTCTAAACCTAATTCAATTCCTGAAAGTAAACCTTTTATTTCTCCTTGGTTCAAAATCTCTTGATACCAGGGTGATTCTTGCAATACAGTCATATCCCACCTCATAATTTGCTGTACTAATTGAGTTGATAATACAAAGCTAGCAAAGAAAGCTAAAAGTGGTTCTAATTCATCTAATTTTTCATCGGCACGCAATAACTGTACCGCTTGCTGCACTACAGCTACTTCGTTTCCACCTTTAAGTATTGGTACAAAAGGAAGCAATGAAGAAAGCGATTGTTGAAAAACTAGTTGTACATCTACTTCCCATAAATTAATTACTCGATAGTCTTGACGTGCCTGCAAACCTAAAACTTGCGATCGATAATTATTAGCAATTTCTACAGTTTGCGGTGGTTGCAAGATATTAATTAATACTGGGTAAACTGGTAAATCATATTTCTCTTCTGCTAATGCTGCATAAGCCCTTATTCTTCTTGGTGAACGATTATCGTAACGTAATTGCAGTTCGTTCAATACTAGAAAATTACCAACTTGTGGATGATGAGCTTTGACAACTACATCACTTTCTCGGCTAATCCATTGAAACTCTGAAGCAAGAATTTCTCGTGCCGAAACTTCCGCCGATTGCGTTACCCACTTTACCCAAGCATCTGGGGATAAACTAATTAAACGTTTGCTGCCGATATCTGCTGTTTTTGGCATATTATTGACATATTTAATTATTCTATTAAATCATCAAGTTTAGCCAGTATTCTCAAACCTTCTTCTGGATTGCCAGTTGCAGCCATTGCTTTAAATCTTGTATTAGCATCAAATTCAGCTAAAGCTAGAGTAGAAAGTTCTTCAATCAGCTTATTGATACTTATACCTTTAGCTTGAGCAAGTTCTTTCAATCTATGATGTTTTTCGTCTGGTAAGCGAATAGTTAAAGTTGCCATGTAAACTAATATAATTCTGCCTTTTGATAGATGCGCGATTTAAATTATTTTTAAAACAATAGGATATTTGTTGATTGTACTAATTTTTGGACTTTAGTACTGCTACCAACTGCATAAGTAAACTCATCTTTTACCTATTTATAAAGTAAGCAAAAGTCAGTGAATAAACTACCTGACTTTTTTATAAAATTGATAATAAGCCCGTGGAAAAAGTAATGTTGTTTCGTTGGTTGAGGACTTCCCGCTGATTTGTCAGACGCATATTGTCGAGGAAAGGAGCGACTTTATGCCTCAATTATTTCTTGGCAGATTACTACTAGGAGATTACGTGCATAAGTTCTTTTCGCTGAAATTTATATATGGGTAGAAGCAAATTGCTCCAAAGTGCATAAGTTCTTTTCGGTCAAACCCATAAATATGTAGAAGGAAACCAATTAAGGTGGAGCGGGAGCTTGTCTCCTTGCGATAGAGCTTAATTCTGACTTCTGTCAATGAGTTAATCCTCGATTTAAACAATACAATAGTACTGTTATAAACATATGATTATGACATCATTACCAGTCACTAATCTTACTGCTATTCCCTTTGAGCATGATATTCAACAACTAACCAAAAATTTCACTGGACGACGTTGGATATTCGACAAAATTGATGAATGGTTAAATAAAGAAAATAAACAAAACAATCGCTTTTTTCTTCTGACTGGGAGACCGGGGACTGGCAAAAGCGCGATCGCCGCTCAATTAACCAAGATTCGCAAAGACATAAAAGCCTACCATTTCTGTAGAGCAGGAGACGTGGAAACCGTTAGACCAAACCGTATATTTCGGTCATTAGCGGCTCAGTTAGGAAAAAGCCTACCACTCTACGGACAAGCTTTGGCGAATACCATTAAGCCAGTCCACCTGCGAGTAGAGGTCAATGTTCAAATTGAATCTATGACCGGAAGTCAGCTTACAGGAGTTTATATTGAAAATCTCGAAGAAAGCGACCCGGATGATGAGCTAGATATTCTCATTCGAGCGCCTTTTGCTGAATTGGAGAAGATGTATGCTGACAAGCCGCAGGAACGACCTAACAAAGCAGTTATTTTGATTGATTCCCTCGATGAAGCTGTGACTACTACAGGGGATACAAACTTGGTTAGGCTGTTGGCGGGATTGTCTAATTCCGATTTACCCCCCTGGGTACGTTTTATCATGACTTCCCGCCCAGAAAACCGAGTAATGCGAGAGTTTAAACCACTTGAGCCTTACAATCTGGATGAAAAGTCTGAGGAAAGTAACACCGATATCTACCAGTATATTAAGGAACGAGTACGAGAAACAAAGCTCCAGGATGTTTTACAAGAAGCTAAGGTCGCAGTTGAAAACCTCAGTGGTCAGATTGTAGAACTCTCAGACGGTATTTTCTTGTACGCGGAGTTGCTCCTAAATGACATCGAAGCACAAAGACAATCCATAAATGATTTATCTGCTTTACCTAAAGACATTGATGACATTTACCACAACTTCCTCAAGCGTTTCACGACAGATGAATGGCAAAACAAGTATCAGCCCATCCTGGGAAGGTTAACGGTAACACAGGAACCATTAACGGAAGAACAGTTGGTAAATTTTACAGGTATCAAACCCGAACAATTGCGGGATTACTTGGGGGTAGTACGCCAGTTCTTAAATGAAGTTAAGGACAAAGAAGGAAAAAAAATTTACGTCATATTTCACCAATCTCTCCGGGATTATTTGCTAGACAAAGAACGTAACAACGATTTTTGGTGTGATGCTCAAACGCAGCATAAGTTAATTATTGATTATTACAAGAAAGATTCTCAATCCTGGGAAGAAGTGGACTTGATAAAAGTCGATAAGTATGGGTTGTTACATCTACCAAAACACCTGGATACTGCTGGACGGGAAGAAGAATTTTATACGCTGTTAACTGGTTCACCGAAATGGATGGAGAGCAAGTTTCAGTTCTTCTCTAGGGATACAGAATATGTAGATGACTTGGAATTAGCGATTAATAAATTCAGCGATCCATTAGAATCAAATCAATTGCTAACACTGATCAAGCTTTACACAGCACGACAAGTAGTACACCAGCGTTCAAGCAATTATGAAGATATCGATCTCAAAACTTTAGTATTGTTAGGACGTGAAACAGAAGCTCTTGCTTATGCTCGTTTACGCAAGAATTTTAATCGCAGGTTTACAGCTTTAATGGCTATTTTTAATGCACTGGAAGAAAAAAGCCAGTACAGTTCTACTGTTTTAGATGTATCAGATGTTCTCAATGAAGCTAAAGAAGTTGCAAAGCTAATTGATAAAGTTTCCCTAGAAGTAAAGACACTCTTAGATTTTGCAACAGCCCTACTGAAAGCTAGCAACTTCACCGAAGCTGAAAAACTTGCAGATGAAATAAAAAACACCTTTGTTAAAATAAAGGTATTACAAAAATTGGCAGTAGCTTTAGCTCAAGCAGGAAATACTCAGAAAACTATTGCTGTCTTTGAAAAAGTCAAAGAACTAATTGACACAATTGAGGAAAACTGGGCTAAAGCAGAAGCACTAAGGGAATTGGCAGCAGCCTTATCAATGGTTGGGTATGCTCAAGAAGCGAATAAATTTTTCTCCAAAGCCAAAAAAGTTAGCGATGCAATAACGGACAATTTGCTTAAGACAGATAAGCTGATTGATTTAGCACTGGCTCTAGTTCAAGCAAAAAAAGTCAATGAAGCAAGTTTAATTTTTAATGAAGCTGAAAAACTCGCGCGCACAATACAGACTTGGGAACAGATAAAGGTGCTGCCAAAGTTGGCAATAGCTCTATCCCAAGTAGGGTTTGTTAAGCAAGCAGAAGAAGTTTTCATTGAAGTTAAAAATATTGTACAAAAAGAACAAAATTGGACCTTAGCAGATGCCTCAACGAACTTGGCAACAGCCCTAGTTCAAGCTCAAGATATCACAGAAGCAACAAAGCTTTTCCGCGAAGCAATAGAAGTAGAAAACGGCTTTGAAAAAGGTGGGGAACTAACAAAACAACTAAGAAAATTTGCACAAGTCTTAGTTCAGGCTGGATTTACAAAGGAAGCAATAGAATTCTTTAGCGATGCAATAGAATCTGCAAACACCATTCAAAACAACTGGCGACGGAAACCAGAGTTGCTGGACTTGGCGGGCGCTTTAGCTCGGGCGAAGTTTGTCGAAGAAGCCCGTGCAGTTTTTGCTGAAGCAGAGGAGCTTGCACTTACCAGTGGTGAGAAAGAGTCGTGGCAAGAAAAAGTACTGATTAAATGGGCAGCCGCTTTAAATTTGGCTAGCTTTACCCAGGAAGCACCTACAATCTGCAATGACTACCTAAAAGTTAACCAAGCAGCACAAGAAATTGAACAATATTGGGAGGAAGTCTCGTCTTACCCTAGGGATGCTATAGAAAAATCACTGATGAAGAATTCGGAGGAGAAAGCAGAATTACAAGAATTACAACAGGAACAATTCATGAGTATAAAAGCAATAAGTTTGAGTCAGGATAAATGCTTTACAAAGGCATTGAGTACTCTTGGACTAAAAGAAAAACCAAGTCAATTTTTAGAAAACTTAGCAAGTTGGACACCAGCTTTTAAGGAATTTGACCAGAAGCTATTACTAAATATTCTTCAAGAGACAACACGCATCTTTGGATGGAATTATCCATATTGGAACGATATCTATGCCAAATTTACTTACAGCAGGCATGACTTTCTTCCTCCTAAAGAAGTCGAACGCCTTGAAGCTTGTATTCAGGAAGCTATTACTATTATTTCCTCCAATATTCCCAAAACCAAACAGTTTAGAAAAAAAATTAATGAATATATTCTTGATATAGTCAGTGCCAAGCTTAATACTGTTTAAGTAGTTGAGCGCAAAAAATTATAAATATGTCATTGGGTTAACGTTCGCCGCAAGTCAAATCTCAGCGTTTCCGCAAGTAAATAGCAATCGCAAAAGTTTTGGCTAATTTAAATTCTGTTACATAGTTAGGTTGATTCATACATATTTACCTACTTATCGAGAATAGACCATTTTTAGAAGATTAACGAAGTAAAAAGGAGTAACAAGAATGAAAAAAAGTACTTACACGCATTTGCCTAGAGTAAATCAAGAGTTTAACAACAATCTAGTTACTAAGAACATGATTTTATCTAAGAGGTTCAATATAAAGTCATTCAAGAATGTTGCAAGTTGTTTATTGTCATCAATCGTGGCAATTTCAATCTTAGGTATAGCTAATAAGAGTGTTGCTCAAAATAGAAATGAAAGGTCGGGATTTATTGCTGTTATGAGACTCAATAAAAATAATGAATTTTTATTTATTCGTCAAGAAGCAACTATAGTAGAAAAAGTTAAAAAACCTAGTCGCAATATTAATAATGAGGAGGTTGAACCAGACCTGTTAGAGAATATTGTTGGTAAACTTCAATACGTCGTTCAAGCTGGCAAAAATAAATTTAAAAAACATTTAGCTCCAACTACAATAGTTCAGCTTTCTGATTGTAAAGAAAACGGTTGGTGTCGTTTAGAAAAAATTATTGAGAATCAAGGTAATAAAGGTCAGGAATGGGAGAATCCTAATTTCCGAGCGCGCCACAGCCATACTTATCCTAATGTTGGTAATGAAGAAACACAGGTACCTCTAGAAGCATGGGTACCTTCTAATAATTTTTGTGACATAGACGGTAATGCTCGACCTTTAATAGATTGTTCGAGACAAACAAGAGATATGGTAGAAGCAAATCCTGAGGTAAAAGGATTTAAAATAATTCGATCTGGAAACCAGTAGAAGCAGGTCTCAGTAGTACAGTAAGGCATAGTGCAGAAATAATATTGAGTTTTAAGTATTGCCTTTGTGCATTATCCCAAAAAGGGTTTAAGTCTTCCACTAAAATCCTTCGCATAGCCTACCGTTCAGCTTTTGCTGTGGCTCAGAGAAGGGATATTAAGGTCTATTAGCGAAGCGTAGCACAACCCCATATCCTTCCAGAACCCGTGAATCCATGCCTACTCTACGGTGAAGCACGGACAAGTTTTTTCTCCATCCTTCTTTCTGATTTCTTCAAATAGCCTAAATTAATTGAGGTGTAAAAATGGTAAAGAACAGAAAATTTGAGTTATTCAAAATTGACAAAATCATGAAGTATTTTTTAGTCAATTCTGCTAGAAAATTTCAGTTGCTTTTAGTCGTATTTATTGCAACATTATCTGGAGGAATTTTTCTAGATAATTTTATGCCAGAGCTATTACCTCCAGTTCAAGCTCTATCTTTAAAAAATAGCGAAAATAGTGTGATAATTCAAGTTGGAGATGGTGTTAAACCAGAAACAAGAATGTTTAGAGGTACTGTAGGACAAAATTTTGTTATTACCTCTGGAAATAATAAAGGTCAAAGCGATGCTTATTACACAATTCTATTGAACGGAGAGAATGTCGCTCAAATAAGCCAAGCTCTAAATTCACGGGGAAAACAATTCCAAGTCAAAGCAGGAGAGAACTTATATACAATTGTCGATGAAAAGAATCAAATAATAGATGAGTTTATTATCAGAGGTATTGAAAATAATAAATGAGTTTATTATCAGAAGTATTTAAATAATTAACCTACTCCCTTCCCGTCCAAGAAATACCGATTGAAATAGGCGCAAATCCTTGAATAATCCTAGAAATTAATAGGTAATCTTACACGGGTAAGGGAGTAATTTAAGACCAAAAAAGGAGCCAATCATGGTAAAAAATCGCCAATACGTAAACTTTAATCTCGAATTACGAGATTATGATGAATCTAATCAAACATTCAAAGTATCTGTTCCCTTCTCAGAAGTTGGTGAAACTCGTGAAGCCGTAACAGTTTCAATTGAAGGAATAGAAAACCAACTTAGCAAACTCGAACGCAAACGTTTATCACCTCAAGAATTAATTGAACTAGGTAAACAGCTAACAATTCGATTGTTTCCACCAGGAGAAATTAGTAACTTATTCCAAAAGGCAGTTGAAAGAGCAGGTTTAGAAGGTGGCGTTCGCCTTCGTTTAGTAATTAAGGATATAAAACTTGCTCAAATACCTTGGGAGTTTTGCTATCTTCCCCAGGAAAATGAAGAAGATAGTTATGACAACTTTCTGGTGTTGAACCCAAAATACTCGATGGTACGATACGAATCAACTACTACCTCTACGAATCCAATTAAGAAAGATAATCAAGAATCATTACGCCTACTTGCAGTGACAGCAAACCCTTGGAACGACCTTGATTTAGATGTTGAGCAAGAAGTTATAGAAAAGGCGTTAGATAAATTTAGTGTGGACGGGGTTACTCTAAATTGGCAACCTTTCATCAAAAATCCAACAGTTGATGAGTTAAATTCTGCACTGGATAAAAAAGCAGACCTTTTCCACTTTGCAGGTCATGGTGGGTTTAAAGAGGAAGACAATTACTCCGATACTGAAGAATTTAAGGGTATGGGAAATCTTGTCTTGCTCAACAAAGAAAAACAGCCAGAATACTTACCGGCAAATCATTTTGCAAAACAATTACAAATGGCTGGTGTAAAAGTTGCTCTTTTAGGAGCATGTGAATCAGGTCGTCGTGATGGAGTCTCTGCTTGGACTGGGATAGCACCAGCTTTAATGAAAGAGGGTATACCAGCAGTAGTAGCAATGCAGTATAAAGTGCGAGATGATGATGCAATTGTCTTCAGTAAACGATTTTACACTGCCCTTGCATCTGGGTTGTCTGTTGACGAAGCAGTATCTCTAGGACGGTTAGAAATGTACCGTCAGTCAAACGAACGATTTGAATGGGGTATACCCGTCCTATATATGCGTTCTGATGATGGAATTATTTTCCCCGAACTAAGCCAAAAAGAATCAAAGACAGCTGATGAGCTACATATTGAAGGTGAAGCACGAGTTAAAGAACTCAAAGATAGTACATTCAGTGTTGTAGCAATTGAGAAAGTAACCAAAGCAAAGCACATTCAAGGTAATTACGAAGGCGATAAGGTAGAAAACAGCGACGTTAAAGTTGTTTACATAAAAGATGCTTAGGGTGTTTTCAAACCCCATGTATAAATTACGTAGCTAGCATGGCGCAGATGCGCCACGCTATGCTATATACCTACGTTGTATACTCGGCATTAATTTTCACGTAATCGTAACTCAAGTCGCATCCCCAAGCTTTACCAACACCTGCACCATTTCCAACATTTACTTGAATAATTACCGGATTATCTACCCTTTGCGTATTTACCTTAGTGCGATCAACAGTTAAATCGTTACTATTATTAGTTGCAACAACATCTTTTGGTAAAGAAGATGCTGCTGCTGTTTCTTTCAAATACGCACTCGCTGCTTTTCGATCAAATTGCAATGGCTGTCCTGTTTCCATTAATAAAAAATCCCCCATCTGAATTCTCAAATCACCTTGCTCAAATGGTATCCCCGCACGTCCCGTAGCAGCTGCAATTCGTCCCCAATTCGGGTCGCGTCCAAAGATTGCAGACTTCACCAACGACGAACCAGCAATGGTTTTAGCAATTTTCAAAGCTGATTTTTCATCCACTGCACCGCTGACTTGCACTTCTATCAAACAAGTAGCACCTTCACCATCACGCGCGATCGCCTTTGCTAAATGTTGACAAACTGCGGTTAACATTGCTTCCAATTTCTCGGCTTCCGCACTCATTTCGGTAATCGCTGGGGTGCGCGATTGTCCGTTAGCTAAAGCAATTAAACTATCGTTGGTACTGGTATCCCCATCAACAGTGATTGCATTAAAACTCTTGTCAGCAGCGCGACTCAGCATTTCTTGCCACAACGCAGGGGAAACCGCAGCATCGCAAGTCACAAAGGCTAACATAGTCGCCATATTCGGATGAATCATTCCCGAACCTTTGCTAATTCCGCCAATTCTTACAGGTCGATCATGTATGGTTGTTTCTAATGCAATGGATTTTGTCACTAAATCTGTAGTAATAATTGCCTTTGCTGCTGCATCAGAACCCGTTTCCGAAAGTGCTTCCACTAACTTAGGAATACCCGTTTTAAAAGCATCCATCTTAATTCTTTGCCCAATTACCCCAGTTGATGCTAACAACACCGACTTTGAAGAAATATTCAGCGCTTGTCCCAAGATCATTGCACACTCAAGAGCATCCAACCAACCTTGATTACCCGTAGAAGCGTTAGCCTGTCCGGCATTACAGAGAATCGCACGAGCGCTTTGCGCTGATAATAATCGCTGACGACAATAATCAACACAAGCCGCTGTTACCTGGGAAATCGTAAACACACCTGCGGCGATCGCCTCTACATCCGAGACTATTAATGCTAAATCACTCGCACCTGAAGGTTTCAGCCCTGCGGCAATTCCAGCTGCTTTATATCCCTTCGGTGCTGTAACACCCCCACTTATTTCCCGCCAGTCACTCATTACTCTTCCCCTGCATTTTCATCACCGCAACGGGGATTATATCAATAATTAGTCAACACGGGCATGGTAACTTATTAGTTATTAATGGGAATGGGGTTCGGGGGAAACAAGGGGAAGAATTAAGGAGTTAGCAGTTATTAATTTAATTACCTTAAACTTTTAACCTAATTCCGTATAAATACTCAAAAAAATAGAGAGCTAATTATTTAGCCCTCCAGATCATCAGGGTGCATCTACTTAACATAGTATATCATTATTTGCCTAGGGGGCTTAACCCCTTATTTAAATTTGGATTAAATTTTGGTAAATACAGCAGTTTGCAAATAAATGAGGTGCATTCCTCTACTCCCTACTCACTTATAACGATATGTCCTGTACCTCACTCAAATGAAATTGGCTGTAAGTTGTTTTTGTTTTACAGTAATATTATCTAGAAATAGAAAAAATATAAAAAAAAAGAGAGCCATTTAGGTAGCTCTCCG
>NZ_JAYGHM010000004.1:75588-111071 GCF_034931125.1 Rivularia sp. UHCC 0363
GATCATCAGGGTGCATCTACTTAACATAATATAGCATCTTTGCTATGGGGGGTGATACCCCTATTTGCGATTTTGTATAAAGATTTTGTAAAGAAAAATTCCGTATAAACAATTAGTGAAATAATTTCTCCTATTTACTGAGTAAAAATGTGGAAGCAATCTTCGCTAGATAAAGTTTTCATGGGTTTATGGGCATAAATACTTATCAAAAGTATGATATTCAAAAGAAAATTAGACGTTTAAAAATACTTGATATCGCAAAAAACATGGAGACGTTGCATTGCAACGTCTCTACATCAATGATTTATTCAAGCAAGGCTTGGAGTTTTTTATGTACCAACTCGTTGGTTAATTGGGGGTCTGCGCGTTTTCCGGTTTTCTTGAGAACTTGTCCGACAAAAAAGCCTTTAACGTTGGTTTTACCGTTGCGATATTTTTCGACTTCTTTGGGGTTTCCAGCTATAGCTTCATCGATTAAAGGTTCGAGTACGGCTGGATCTGTAATTAGTTTTTCACCAGCAAAAATATCTTTAGCAGAACTACCTTCGAGTAAATCTGGTAATTTCTCTTTGGCTTTAGCATTACTAATCTCACCTTTGTCAATCAGCTTAACAACATCAGCTAAATTGCTTGGGGTTAGTTTAATTTCAGAAATATTCAGCTTTTGCTTGTTGAGATAAGCCGCAATATCGCCCATAATCCAGTTTGCGGCAGTTTTGGAATTTGCTCCCTTCTCGACAACAGCTTCAAAATACTCGGCTGTAGCACGCTCTTCGGTTAAAACTCGTGCATCGTATGCAGAAAGTCCTAATTCGGTTTCATAATGATGGCGTTTTTTCGCGGGTAAATCTGGTAACTCGCTTTCCCAATTCTTTAATTGTGCTTCTGTCACCTCAATTGGTGTCAAATCGGGTTCGGGAAAATAACGGTAATCGGAAGAGCCTTCCTTAACTCGCATACTAATCGTGCGTTGAGAACCTTCTTCCCACAGTCGAGTTTCTTGAATGATTTTTTCGCCAGATTCAACGGCTTCGATTTGACGTTCAATTTCGTGTTCGATCGCTTTTTGAATCGCGCTGAACGAGTTCATATTCTTAATTTCAACTTTTGTGCCAAATTCCTTTTGTCCCACCGGACGCACAGAAATATTCACATCGCAACGCAGCGAACCTTCCTGCATATTACCATCGCTGACACCGAGATAGCGGACAATTCGGCGTAATTCTTGAGCGTATTCGGCAGCTTCTTGTCCGGATCGGATATCGGGTTCCGAAACGATTTCGATTAACGGAATACCGGCTCGATTGTAGTCTACCAGAGAATAGCTCGATCCACTTAGGCGATCGCTTCCGGCGTGAACCAACTTACCAGCATCTTCTTCCATATGCAAGCGAGTAATACCAATCCTTTTACGAATTGGATTACCTTCGTTATCAACTAACTCAATCTCGATAAAACCGTGTTCGGCGATCGGTAAATCGTACTGAGAAATTTGGTAATTTTTGGGTAAATCGGGATAAAAATACTGCTTGCGATCGAACTTACTATATTTAGCAATTTGACAATTAAGAGCCAAACCTGCTTTTACGGCGTATTCTAAGACTTTTTCGTTGAGTACCGGCAAAACTCCAGGTAAACCCATACAAACCGGGTCGATGTTAGTATTAGGCTCAGCACCAAATTCTGTAGAGCTATCAGAGAAAATCTTAGTTTTAGTAGCGAGTTGACAATGGGTTTCTAGACCAATTATCGCTTCGTAATCAGTTTTTACAGTCGTAGCAGAAGTCATAAAATTTCAATATTCGGGCAATATATTGCAATCATTAAGTATTGTAGCTGTTCCGAGCCAATAACCGATGGATGTTTACACTCGTTATTATGGTGAGAATTCCGTCTACTGAGAATTTTTATTTCTCATTTCTTGTGGGTTGAGCATCCTTGCCCCGTCCTTAATATTCATAATAAGAGCTAGCGCGGCTTTTTTGAAAACCCTTAAATCAGCTTATTTAGAACCAGCTTCCTACAATCCTCAACTTCCTTCTTTAGAAATGTTGCGGAGTAAAGGTATTCCCACAGTTAGCGACGAAGAATTTTGGGAAAGAACTAAGATTATAACTAAACGTTAAAGGTTAAAAGACTGATTTTTCAGGTTTTGATTTATGTTGGATGGAATTGGTAGCGGGATTGATTATGCTTTGGGATTGGATGCGAAGGAATTAAATTTATGGCAGATGGGGTTGAGAGCAGCGGTTATTTATATTGCTGGATGGATAATGGTAAGGGTAGCGGGAGACAGACGTTTTATTGGCAAATATGCTGGTTTTGATGTTATTTTAAGTATTATTTTCGGCTCTACTTTAAGTCGTGCTATTAATGGTTCTGCACCTTTTTTCCCAACCATAGGGGCTGGTTTTGTATTGGTAGGAATGCATTGGTTACTTGCTGGAATTTCTTTTCATTTCCCGGCTATAGAACAATTAATTAAAGGCTTATCTCGCGTACTAATTCGAGATGGTCAAATTAATTATAAAACTATGGAAAAGAGTCATATTAGTCAAAAAGATTTAGAATCCTGTTTACGTCAAGCCAAATTTACCGAACCTTCGCAAGTAGAAATTGCCCGTTTGGAAAATAGTACTAGCGAGCAAGATGCATGTCCTTACGGACACGCTGCGCTACCGCACTACAACCTTTTCAAATTTTCGCATTATCTAATTTAGCTGCACATCAGCTTATCTGAGGATTAAGGTTTCTCAATTCTTATGAGATAAAGAGCAGCGTGTTGCAGAGTTTCCCTTTGTTGTAGCGACTGCAAGGCATCTTATTGCGTCATCAGATAGTTGAAATTCCTCTGTTTTAAGATTCCAAAATCTGAATTTGCTTTGATAGCAAAAAAAGAAAAAGAAAGCTAATACTATTAAATGGTGGGGGGAAATGTACATGGCGATCGCAGAGCATTTCCGTTAGGAGATACCTGAAGGGCAGATTGAAAGTTTATTTTGTTACTTGATATCGAGCGTTTAACTTTCCTTGCCCGTAGCTGTAATTTTAACGTCTCTTTTTCCAAATGCAGCCTTTGAGCTTTACCAAATCTTTATCTAAAAGTGGTATTAATTAAGTAAAAATACACAAAGTTATTCTCTATTTAATTATCGCATATCGGCAAATGAACAATTTACCAAAAGTCCTCACAAAAATAACTGTGGGTATGGCGATCGCTTTAAGCATTTCCCAAGCTCCAGCAATAGCTGCCTCTTTAGTGAGAAAGAACGTTATTGACTTGACTTCACAGGAGAAATCAGATTTTGTAGATGCGATTAAAACCTTAAAAACAATACCTGGCACTAACAACAATCAAGTCAGTATCTATGATGAGATTGTTGCCATCCACACAGGTGCAATGGCATTTACACCAGAGCAATTGGGTGGTCGAGTTACACTGCCTCAGGATACGCCATCCACAGGACCGCAGGCTGGAGTTGATGCAGCTCATGGAAATTCGGCATTTCTACCTTGGCACCGTGAATATTTGAGCCGATTTGAAAAAGCCTTACAGTCAGTAAATCCTAACGTCACTATTCCCTACTGGGATTGGACAGATCCCAGATCCGTTGGTGTGATTTTCCAACCAGACTTTTTAGGCACCAATGGCTCGGGACAACCAAGAGAAATTCCTCTTAGAGATGAACTGTTAGAAGGTGGTCCTTTGCAGTCTGGTAATTTTTCTGCTGCTGCTGGCTGGAATGTGATTCCAGATTTACACACTAACGTCGTAACCGGGGAAACCTTGGGAAGCACAGTTATCCGCTATCTACCACCTGACTCTAATCCCCCCGAACAGCAATTTCCTCTAGATAAAGCACAAATAGATAGAATTCTTCAGTCTGAGGATTATAATAGGTTCCGTCCTTCTTTGGAAGGACTGACTTTCATAGATGAAAACGGTAATGAGCAAGTCTGTCAGGCACTTCCGTGTTCTCATAACCTTGTTCATGCATTGGTTGGTGGTGGATTCATTCCTCAACCACCCGATTCATCTGAGTCAAATCCACCAACAGATCAACCCCCACTGGAAGTAGTCGGTACTATGAACAACGTTCCAGGCTCTCCCAATGACCCAGTTTTCTGGCTGCATCATAGCAACGTAGAACGTCTTTGGGCAGAATGGCAAAACAATAGTCGCCCAGGTAGCGAATTTTATCCCGCACCAGGTACACAACCTCAAGGGCACGATCTTAATGACAGGATGTGGCCTTGGGACGGAGGTGCTTCCACACCAGGCTCAATTGGTGATATAGATATAACACCCTATTTACCGTTGCTTCCGTCTGACGATATTGTCAAAGTTTCTGATACTTTGAATCTTAATAACTATCACTACACTTATGACACCCTTGTAAACAAAGGTCCGGTAACAAAAGTTCCGGAAACTAATTCGACATTCGCTCTATTAAGTTTCGGTGTTTTAGGTGCTATTTATTTACGTCGGCGTAAACGTTCTGTTGGTGCTTGGGAATCAGTACCAAAACATTAAAAACCGATTCACAAATGAAAGGTTACTTGCCTGTTCTGTTTATTGATAATAAAGCCCGGTTTTTTGAAAAAATCGGGTTCCTTAATTTTCACCGCAAGTAAAAGCGTGTAAAATCACAGTCTTAATTAGAATATATATTGCTTATAAATTTATTGTAGCTAGTAGGTTGGGTTAGACGCACGAATAATAAAAGTTTTAACCGTAAATTAAAGTTGCGTCGTAACCTAACATCTTGATTATCGGTATTTTAAATATCTCGATTTATCCATAATGCTAATGTTGGGTTACGACACGATATTATCAATTCTCCGTATCCTTTCAAATTTATTTTCGTGTCTAACACAACCTACAAATAAAAAACCCGGCTTTTTCCAAAAAACCGGGTTGATAAATCCTTACAAATTACCTATCTCTATAATTCCAAACACCACTTGCGAAAATCATCACCGCGTACTTCAAAATTAGGATAATGATCAAAAATAGCACAAGATTGTGACAGTAAAACTACAGATAGTAGGTTGGGTTAAACGTACAAAAAATAATGATTTTTACCGTAAATTAAAGTTGCGTCGTAACCCAACATCTTGATTGCTGGTATTTCACAATATCTCGATTTATCCAAAATGTTAATGTTGGGTTACGACACGATATTATCAATTCTCCGTTTTTTTTCAAATTTATTTTTGTGTCTAACCCAACCTACAAATAAAAAACCCGGCTTTCGCAAAAAAACCGGGTTGATAAATCCTTACAAATTACCTATCTCTATAATTCCAAACACCACTTGCGAAAATCATCACCGCGTACTTCAAAATTAGGATACTGGTCAAAACTCGCGCAAGCTGGGGACAGTAAAACTACAGTTGCATCATGCTGCTTCGCTAATTCCCCTGCACGAACAACGGCTTTTTCGATAGTTCCCATCTCTTCGTAGTTAGAATATCCTTCCTCTTCCAAGCGTTTTGCAAATATCGATGCAGCATCACCAATTAATAATACTGCTGCGGCTTTTTCTTTAATCTTCCCTATCCAGGGTTGATCGTTACCAGCTTTTGCAGCACCCCCAGCAATTAAAATTACCGGACTTTTTACCGATGCTAACCCGACTTCAGCCGCGTCGTAATTTGTCGCTTTACTATCATTAATAAAGTCAATTCCTTCCCAAGTCCGAATGTGTTCTAAACGATGGGGAACTCCAGAAAATTCGCTTATCGCTTGATGAATTTCTGATTTTTCAATTCCCGCTAACCTTGCTGCTGCGATCGCTAACAGCAGATTTTGCAAATTATGTTCTCCTACCATTCGCAAAGCGGAAATCGGCATAATAAGTTGGTCTTCGGATACAGATGCAATATGTTGCGTTTCTACAACCCAACCATCTTCAATGTAAAAACCTTTACCGCCAATTAAATTATCTTTACCTTTAATGCTCGTCCAATAAGCATCTTGCCAATCGGTTTCACCCACTTTTCTTAAGTATGGGTCATCACCGTTGAAAACCTGCATTTGAGAACGATGCAGCAATTGCGCTTTGATATTGTAGTAGTTTTCTACAGTCTTATGACGTGCTAAATGGTCTGGGGTTAACGTCGTCCAGATACCAATTTTAGGGGTTATCGAGTTGGAAGATTCGATTTGATAACTGCTGAGTTCGGCGATTATCCATTCTAGGGGAGGATGGGAAGAATTTGTCTCCTTGTCTCTTTCCTCAAGTGCAATCTCAGAAGCAGCAAGACCAATATTACCGCAAGTGGGTGCGTGTAAACCCGCAGTCTGAAATATTGCACCTATTAACGAGGTGACAGTAGTTTTACCGTTAGTGCCGGTAACTGCTATCCAGGGAATAGAACGTAAATTGCGCCATGCAAATTCCATTTCCCCCACGGTTTCAATTCCTTTTTCCCGTGCTGCAATTAATACGGGAATATCCCAGGGTACGCCGGGACTAACTACGATTAATTTCGGTAATTCGGTGTCGTTTAGTTCCAGGGAATACTCTAATTTAACTGTGATTCCCTCGACAGCAAGTTCTTGTTGTTGTTTGAGGAGGTCAGGGGAGGTTTTGGTATCACCAATTTCCACCTCCCAACCTTCTCGATTCAACAATCTTGCCGCAGCAACACCGGACTTTCCCAATCCTATGACATGAGCTTTAGGCATAGACTGTAAACAGACCCTGGTTAAGCAAGACTATAGTAACGTTTATTGCCATAATTTACACCATGTTTTGTTGATTTTCACTACAGATTTTTTACAATTGCACCGAAATCAGCTAACACGCGAGCGTGGTTACGTAATAACCCTAGTAAATACAGGCGATTTCGTTTAATATCCGGATTGTCATCCATTACTAACACGCTTTCGGGACCGTCGAAGAATGTGCTAACGGTGGGTGCTATTTCTGTTAATCCTGCTATCAGTTGTTGGTAATTCCGCTGTTGTTGTGCGGCTTGGGTTTGCGGTATTAAACTCACGACTGCGTGATAAAATGATTCTTCGGATGATTTCTGAAATAGGTCGGGTTGTACTAAGTTGCTCGGATCAAGTTGTTGAGTATCGAGATCGCCTTGCGCTGCTAACCGGGTGGAACGGTTAACGGTTTCGTAAATTTTATCTAAAGTGCCGTTGTTACGAATCTCTTGTAAGAATAAAGCGCGATCGCGAACATCTAATAAATCCTGCAATGCTCGTTCTGTATACTCCGGGTCGTTTTCTCCCAACACCGCATTAACTAAGTCGTAGTCAATATGTTTCTCTTCTTGTAATAAGGTGCGGATGCGTTGTAAGAAGAAGTCTTCTAAGGAAGCAACTAATTTGGCTTTATCTTTGTTATGAGTATTCGCGAATTCCGCTGCTGTTTCTGCAAGTAGCTGCTGTAAGTTAATCGATAAATCGCCGTCCCAAGTAATATTAACAATAGCAGTTGCGGCTCTACGTAAGGCGAAGGGGTCGGAAGAACCAGTGGGAATCATTCCCAAACCGAAGATACTTACTAAAGTATCGATTCTATCGGCTATTGCTACAACTCTACCCGTAATAGTTTGCGGTAAGATATCATCCGCACCTCTAGGTAAATAATGCTCAAAAATCGCGTCGGCTACAGCTTCCGGTTCGTTACTTTTAACAGCATATTTTTGACCCATAATTCCCTGCAATTCCGGGAATTCATACACCATTGAGCTAACTAAATCGGCTTTACATAATAAAGCTGCTCTTTGAATATGTTCTTGTTGTTGGGGTGCTAAATTTAACTGTTTTGAAATGCGATCGGCAACGCTACATATGCGATCGACCTTTTGACGTAAAGAACCTAAATCTTCTTGAAAAGTTACCGTTTCTAACTGTGGTAAAAAGCTTTCCAAAGATTGTTTAATATCTTTTTCATAGAAATATCTACCGTCAGCCAAACGAGCGCGAATTACCCTTTCATTACCTTTAGCAATAATATCCGATTTTTCCGGGTCGCCATTAGAAACCGTAATAAAATAAGGCAGTAATTCCTGACTATTTTCAGCTTTAAATACGGGAAAATACTTTTGGTGAGAAACCATCACCGTAGTAATTACTTCTGGGGGTAACTCCAAAAATTCCGGTTCAAAATTACCGACAACCGCAGAAGGATATTCTACTAAATTAACAACTTCCTCTAATAAATCGGGATAAATTTGAGCGTAACCGTTATGTTTTTTCGCAGCTTCTTGTACCTGTTGAGTAATCGTATTAACTCGCGTTTCCACGGAAGCAACCACGGAAGCAGAATTTAAACTATTAAGATAATCAGTAGGTTGAGAAAAAGTTACATCATCCGGATGTAAAACCCGATGTCCCCTGGAAGTATTACCGCTTTTGACAACTTCCGAATTATTATCAATTTCAATCGGTAAAACTTTGTCATCCAACAAAGCCACCAAAGTGCGAATCGGACGAGAAAACTTCAAATCCCCGTCACTCCACCGCATCAACCGCTTACCTTCTAACTTAAAAATCCAATCGGGAATCACTTCCGTAAGAATCTCCCCAGTAGAACGTCCTTTGATACTTTTCTTAACAAAAACAAAATCACCTTTATCGGTGGGACGAATTTCCAATGCTGAAACATCAACACCCTGCTTATTTGCGAAACCTTCCGCAGCTTTAGTAGGTGTACCATCCTTGAAAGCAGCCTTCGCGGGGGGTCCCTTTACCTCTTCCTCTCTATCCGCTTGTTGTTGCGGTAAACCCTTAATTAAGACAGCCAACCTGCGGGGAGTACCGTAAATTTCTACCGCATCATTGTCGAGAAAATTTTCCTTCAAAGATTGGGGAATTAACTGCTTCCATTGCGCGATCGCACCGCTCAAAAAGCTTGCAGGTAACTCTTCCGTTCCGACTTCCAATAAAAAATTAGCCATAGTACATACGAATGTCATTCACAATTTCAACAGTTTACCGTGGGTTTTGGTTTGGTTGGTGGGAATGGGGATAATATATTTTTTTAAACGCAGAGGAACGCGGAGGTTGACGCAGAGTGTCTTTATTCACATGATTGAATGATTACAATACAATGTCATTTCCCTTTTGATCGCAGAGAATAATTTTCTAAGTATGTATATGTTATAAGTTTATGATGATGTTGGGTTTTACTTTGTTCAACCCAAGCGACTAAGCTACTGCGATTGTTATTAGCAATTTTTTATAGCCAACTTACAGATTATCTTGTTTAAGTAAAAGCACGGTACTTTTATCTTCATTTTGTGATTAATATTAAAATTAAATTTAATTTTAAGTTTATTAACGTAACTTCTATATGTCAAAGACTATTGATAAAGGAAGTCTGTGCTATACCACCTTAGCTATTGGATATGAATACAATAAATATGCACAATTGTTAGCAAAAGATATTTTTAAGCTATCTCCAGATGTTCCTATTGTAATTCTTTCAGACAGACCACACATTTTTTTTGAGTATCCAAATGTAATTGCTGTAAAACATAATATTCAATCCGTAGGCATATTCCATGACAAGCTTTGCTGTATAGAAAAGTGTCTTGAAAATTATGATTGTTGTATCTTTATGGATGCTGATTGTCGATTAATTGAAAACATGGCAATATCTAGGAATTGGAAACCCGGTTTAACAGCAAAGACACACTGGAGTTTGACAAAACATATTACCCCAAATGTTCTCGCGGGTAAAAAAGAATTGAAGCGTAGACTAGCCTATGAGGTTGCTAAGGAACTTGAAATTATAATAGATAACTGTAACTTTATATATGAAGCCATTTTTATTATTCGTAAAGACAATGGCAAAGAAGTGGAGTTCTTGAAAATCTGGAAGCAAATTCGGGATTACTTTGAGTCTAATGGTATTTTTGATGGAGAAGGTGTAGCAATGGGTTTAGCTGCACATAAAGCATCGTTAGAAATATACCATTATAACTCTGGGTATGCTCAAGAGGAAGTTGATTATAATATTAAAGATGTTTATAAAGACAAGCTTTTTTATAAGCTGCTGATTCACAATGATACAGATAATCTTTCTGATGTTTTGTGTGAAAAAGTTTTAAAGCTTGATGAACAAAGAAAACAAATGTCAAAGTTACCTTTTTGGCGTAAGTTGATTAAGAAGATATCTAATCCCATTTTAAAAAAGTTACGTTTTGTAAGGCTCAAGAACAAAAATTTTAACAAAAGTAATTTCTCTCACTTTGTGTAAGTGCGATACCTTCTGTGAGCTTCGCTTAACGCCATTTAGTCGTGTAATGTCTAAAAATCTAAAAGATTATTGTATATTGATTAATTATTAACCCGCCTTACTGCGGGTTTCGTTTGTGTAGATGCGGTAACAAAGCGCCAGATAAATATTAATTCTCAACTTCCAACTCTCCACTCCTGACTTCATTCTCATTGCCGTTATCTTTATTATTCTTTAAGTTATCATTCCCATTGTTGTTCCCATTGTGATTACCATTATTATTACCATTGCCATTCAAATTATTACGGAAATTGACGTTGATATAAAAATTGATACTAATTAAGCTACCGTTTTTACCGCTAAATAAATAGCCTAAAATTAGTCCTAAAATTAAAGATAATAAAATCATATTATCTCTCTGGTTAAAATATTGGAAGCTTCATTTTATTAATTAATTCAGCAATAAACTGTCCAATACAATCCAATCTATTTAAACTAGAGTTACCTTACACACAGGAATTCCCAGCCTGAGACTGGGAACTAGTTAATTAAAAAATTACGTATTACGAATTATTTTCACCTTCCTAATTTATTCTCAATCCCTTCACAACCACCGGGAATGGTTTTTCTACTTTTTTCTCCGCACCAATGACAACAATAATGACGATTATGCTCGGACATTCGCTTGACGTTGGTGAAATTAGCGTTTTCTACTACTGCACCAGTACGTTCACCAGTTCGATAATCAGGAGGATGCAAGCGACTGCGGGGTGATGCTGTTTCTAAGGAACCGTAAAACAATTGAGTTGCGTTTAAGTCAGCGTTGGATAAGTTAGCTTCATACAAAATAGCGCGGTAAAGATTCGCTTTCACTAGGTCACAATGACTCAAATTGACACGCACTAAATTCGCTTCACTCAAATCCGTCCACCGCAAATCTGTACCGGAAAGGTTCGCACCCGCAAGCATCACACCCAAGTCTATGACACGCACTCCTGCAACTAAGTCTTCTAGGTAGCCTCCGCTACCGTTAAAAATTGCTCTACCTAAATGACCGTCTCGTTTTAGTGGTGTGAGTAATTTGGAACGAGATAAAAAGCGCAGAATTTTGGCTTTACCAACTGCGTCAACGCTGCCCAAAATTGCGCCTGTACGTCCTTCTGCGAGCAATCTTTCTTGGGGCCAATCTTCTAATAATCCTTCTTCATCTAATACTAAATCGGAAATGCCTTGAAAATATGTGTCAATTGTCTGCTGTTGAGTAATATTATTTTGCTGTATGGTAAGCAGGTTTTGCTGAATTGTTAAATCCTTAGAGATTACATACTGTCTCCAAGCAATATAAACCGCGATCACAGCGATGAGAATTTGTCCCAAAGCACCGAACCACTCCGCTAAGGTTCCCGAAACATCCCAATTGATGGTACCGGGAACAAATTTAACTAAGCCAGCAACTGTGACGATTATGCCCAAAAAAGCCACAATCAACGCTCGCTGTTGGGGTGTCAAGGATTCGGTTATGGCAACTTTCAACCACGGGAAAAGTATTATTACTGATAAGAATAAAGTGACTGCGGTTCCGGAAATACCCACTATTGGTTGATTTATGGCTATTCCGACCACTGTAATCGTAATTGACAATAAAGTTATTAATAATGCCCGTGTTTTAACTGTTACTGTAGTAGTGCTTCCAGAAAACGAAGAACGAGCTTGTTGCAAAGCAGTGGTATTTTGCTGAGATTGCACCAAGGCGATCGCGGAGTTTACTTGTTGAGCGCTCAGCCCGTTGGGTAACTGGCTTACATCTCCCGCACCTTCAAATTCATCGGATTGCCACTTGTCTTCGGATCGGGGTTGGATATTGTCCGGCTGCGATGATTGGGAGTTAGATTCAGTTGACATGATTATATTTTGGCATCAGCAGTTCTAAGTTAAACATTGTAATTAGAAAATGTGCTACCAAATTTGGAGATAATCTTTTAACTATACTCATACGGCATATTCCCTAAGTATGAACGCAATTATTAAAGTACTACTTTTTCAATGTTTTGACTTCAATAATTTTTTATTCTTTGGTAACACAGTTTACTTACTGCTAATTAAAATAAATCTTGGAAAGTATTGTATCGTCTCATTCGACCTTCCTAAATTTACTTATCAATGTATTACTTTTAGCTTTATAAAGGTACACTTAGACAAGCTTTAACCTACTTTAAATAATGATTGAATTATATGTATAGATAATTACTTTTAGCGGTGCGATCAATTATCTAAATTATACTTCCAAAAAGATTATTCTTTATATATTTTAAGTCTATATAGGACATATTGCACTCTTGTATAAATATCAGTTAACTAAAATAAATATAAATCTAATGAATTGTCTTTACCTCAATATGATATAATCCATTGGTTTGAAAAACAAAAAAAAATTAAATATAACCAAACAATTAATCAATCAAAAAGTTTTGATGGATACTTGTTAAACGTAAGAAAAAGCTGTATGGTAGGTCTTATGATTTCTATGGATGCGATATGGCATTTTGGAGACGTTTTGTTGCCTCTTTTTTAACTACTTTCTTGATTTTTGGTTGTAGTAATGGGGCAGAATCAACAAGACAAGGGAACAAAAAAGTAGTGCAAGAAACTAATGTTGCCCAGTTGCTAACACAAGCCTCTGAAATGAAAGAAGCTGAGGACTTCTTTGTTCAAGGCTCAGAATTATTAGAAGCGAAGCGTTATGAAGAAGCGATCGCAGCCTACGATAAAGTGGTTATAGCCGCACCCGATAATGCTGAAGCTTGGATTAACAGGGGAAATGCGTTATCAGCTTTGCAGCGATACGGACAAGCTTTAGATTCCTACGATAAGGCGATCGGCATTCAGCCAAAAAAAGATGAAGCATGGTACAACCGGGGAAATACTCTATCTGCAATGCGGCTTTATCAAGAAGCGGTAATATCTTATGATAAAGCCATTGCCATCAAACCCAACAAATACGAAGCTTGGATCAATCGAGGCATTGCTCTGACACAATTGCAGC
Organism: Rivularia sp. UHCC 0363; assembly: GCF_034931125.1. NCBI lineage: Bacteria > Bacillati > Cyanobacteriota > Cyanophyceae > Nostocales > Rivulariaceae > Rivularia > Rivularia sp. UHCC 0363. The sequence continues at coordinate 88,840 of NZ_JAYGHM010000004.1, forward strand.
GATATACGCAAGCTATAGCATCTTACGACAAAGCGATCGCGATCGAACCTAACAAGCATCAAGCGTATTACAACAAAGCTTGTACTTATGCTTTGCAAAAAGATACTACAGCAGCAATTAGCAATCTACAAAAAGCAATGAAACTGGTTCCAGGTAAGTACGAAAAACTCGCAAAAACCGACCCCGATTTTACGAAAGTACGCAACACTCAACAGTTTCGAGATTTGTTTAATTAGGTGATAGGAATGGGGAGTTAAGAGTTATGAGTTAGGAATTAGGTTGTTCTTTTTACCTATTCCCTATTCCCTATTACCTATTCCCAATTCCATATTCTTTAAATCTTTAAATTAGAAATGGAAAATCAGTTGTAATAATCGTTATGATAATTTTAAGATACCGCAGTTTTAATAAGTATGTATTCTCAAGCAAAATTTACAGATTCAACTATCGACGAATATCTGCAATTCGATTTAGAAAGTATAGTACGTCATGAATACATTGCAGGACAAGTTTATCCCGTATTTAAAGATTCCCATAATTCAAAAATGATTAGTGAAAATTTGTTTGCAAGATTGCGTACTCATTTGTACGGTACTGATTGCCAGGTTTTTACATCTGATATGAAAATAAGAATTGAACCAATAAATGCTTTTTATTATCCAGAAGTATCCGTTGTTCGCGATACTGAAGATAGAGAAGTATATTTCAAAACACGTCCTTGTTTGATTGCAGAAGTTATTTCACCAATTACAGAGCGTATAGACCGAAACGAAAAGCTATTCAATTATCGTCAGTTACCAAGTTTACAAGAGTACATTTTAGTTCATCAATCAGAAATGAAAGTAGAGCTTTATCGGAAGGTTTATCAAAACAACTGGTTGATGCAAACTTTAACTCAAGACAATATTTTGAAGTTACAATCGGTCAACGTTGAAATTACAATGGCAGAAATTTATGAAGATGTGGATTTTTAATGAACAATAATCAATTAATCACTAAGCTAGAAAATAAGCCAGTAGGTTGGGTTAGACACGAAAATAAAATTTGATTATAACGAGAATATTCAACTATCGTGTCGTAACCCAACATCACCGTTTTAAATACACAAAAATATAATTCATTAATAATTGATGATGAAAAAACTTCTAATTACTGGTGCAAGCGGGTTTCTCGGATGGCATTTATGTCAATTGGCAAATATTGAATGGGAAGTTTACGGAACATATTTTTCTCATCGTTTAGAAATTCCAGGAGTCAAACTTGTAAAAATTGATTTAACTAATTTTGCGGAGCTTAAAAGAGTATTTCAAGAAATACAGCCCTTCTCGGTTATTCATACTGCTGCACAATCTCAACCGAATTATTGCCAAATTCATGTCGAAGAATCACGATTAATTAACGTTACAGTATCTTTGAATCTTGCCGAATTATGTGCAGAGAATTCAATTCCTTACGTATTTACTTCAACCGATTTAGTGTTTGATGGTTTGAAGGGTTTTTATAAAGAAACAGATAGTGTAAATCCAGTAAATATTTACGGAGAACATAAAGTTATAGCAGAAATTGGGATTTTGGAACGCTATCCTCAAGCTACAATCTGCCGAATGCCTTTAATGTTTGGAAATGCAACTCCTACAGCTTCTAGCTTCTTACAATCATTTATTAAAACCCTCCAAGAAGGAAAAGAATTAAAGTTATTTGTCGATGAATTCCGCACTCCGGTAAATGGAAAAACGGCGGCTGAAGGATTATTGTTAGCTCTAGAACAAGTTAGCGGAATTATTCATTTAGGTGGAACACAAAGAATTTCGCGTTACGATTTTGGTCTATTATTAGCAGAAATATTTGAAATTCCCGCAGCCAAAATTCAAGTTAGCCGACAACAAGATGTCAAAATGGCAGCACCAAGACCTAGTGACGTTTCTTTGGATAGTTCTAAAGCTTTTGAATTAGGTTATGCACCTTTGAGTTTAAAAGAACAACTTTTACAGGTCAAAGGTCAAAGGTTAATAGTTAAAAGTAATAGCAATCTGTAATCATTCGAGAGAAAATGGTTAATTTTTTTACTTTCTAAAATCATTTATCAGTAAAATTTCTATCCCCCTTTCCCCCTCTAACTATTTGCCAAAATCTTTCTTGTCAATTTAACGTAAGTCTTCACCGTTTCGTAAGGTATTTCTAAATCGGTGGCAATAACTTGTAAAGATTCGCCGGTTTCTCGTCGTGCTAAAATTACGGCGCGTTTTTCACATACAGCGATCGCTCTTTCTCCACCCGTGCGCTTTTGTTTCGACATTAATATTTCGGTAATTTGCGCGATTCTGTCTGTTAATAGCTTTTGAGGTGATACTACTTCTATTTTCTCGGATTCAATCAACCATCCCAACCGCGTTTGTCCCAAACCAAAAGTAGTTTTATGTCCTGTACCACAATAAGGTGCAAGTTCTCCGAGAGCTTTGAATAAATTTACATATTCAGGTTGATTTAATGCATCTTTACTCAAACCGAATTCCACCGCACCCGTAAATCCCGTAACTAAACCTCTTTTACCACCAGGAACCCTAGTAGTAGAAATTTGATGACGTTGAATAATTACGTTTTCGTCTATCCATTCCAAAAACGCATCTTGTTCCACAGGTAAACCAGAAAAATCATTCCAGCGTCGTAAATAACTATGAAAAATATTGAAAGGTAGCGGTAAAGGAAAATGATGTTTTTTGCGACGAAAGCTAGTAGGGCTGATATAGCTTAACGAAAGAGAATTTTTTGATTTACTTTCTAATAATTGCGCGTAAGTTGTTGCAGGATGGGCAATTTCTACCGACTTAATTTGTAAAGGTGCGTTGCGAAGTTCGATAGTTTGAGGTAAATTTTGCAACCAATGTGTCATCCATTCCACCAACCGCGATGATAATGCAGACACGTACCATTGATAATTGGAATTCTCTATTAGCTGTAATTGTTTGCCATCACTTAATAACTCTCCCTGCAAACGGGAGATTGTGAACGGCTTTTCCGATTCCCCATCGTGGAGATAAGCCGATAACTCCGGGTTTGTTTGTCGTACCTGGTCTAAAAACCAAGCGTGGAGTCCTTTAGTATATTCGGGAAAAATAGTGTAATTGCCTAATGGAACTGCATGAAAAACTATCCCTACTAACTCCGTGTCAGCAGGTAGAGTAATTTTCGCTGAGGATTTTTTGCGAGTTATAGGCATAGTCAGATTTTACATGATTTTATCCACGGGTAGGGATAGAAATGGAACCTCACCCCCAACCCCTCTCCTTGGCAAGAAGAGGGGAGATTTCTCGTTCCAAGACTCCGGGAATGCATATCTAGAGGCTCCGCCTCATTTATACCGGGGGCAGAACCTAAAAACTGTATTACCACGCAGAGTATGGTAACAAGGAATATGAAAATACCAAAATTCAGCCCACGCAGGTGGGCTTTATTCCTGTAGCCCCACCCTTCGAGGGTGAGGGCGATTTTGATTAATTAACCACCGAGTTCCTTAAGAATCTGCTCCAATTCCACCGTCATAAAATTGACATTGCCTTGCTGATAAATCTCCAGCAATTCCCCATAAAACCATAATTTTTCCTCCTTACTAGCACTGAAAAAATTCCATAATTCATCTTTGCGATCGCGATATCCAATTAAAAGACTTCTAGCATTGTGTAACTTATCGGCAAGGGATACCAACTTTACAGAATCCGAAGCATTGCGGATATTTTCTATATAATTAATTTTGCGTTCTTTCCAAGGTGGCTTTGGTGTAATATCTGATTCCGTACAGCCGTCAACAATTTCCACAACCGTTTCTCCGAATTTCTGACGGATATCTTCACGAGTGGCTTTACCTCCCTGGTCTTCTACGGCATCATGAAGTAATCCTGCGATCGCTTCATCTTCGGAACCTCCGGCTTCTAATATCAAGGCTGAAACCGACATCAAATGAGAAATATAGGGGATTTTGTCTACTTTTCGGGTTTGATTCGCGTGTCGTTGGGTAGCGTAAACTAAAGCTTGTGCAAATTTGTTTGTTAATTTTGGTGGTTGGTTTTTCATGTTGTTAGTTTTTAAAATCCAATATTATACTCTACCTGGCGACTGGAAGTCGCGGCTACACAGGCAAAGTCCGGCGACCTGGACTAGTTATTCAACCGATGCGTGCGGAGGTTCCCTCCGTTGAGGGGAGTGGTGAACCCGGAGGGGTTTTGTTTGTAGCCAGATATTAGGTTTCTTGATAATTCGCTAATTCCTGTTTAGCTCCAGTTTCTGTATCGTTAAAAACGCCCTTGTCTACGTATCCAGCCTTTAACCACTGTTGTATTAACTTCCGAGAGGGGAAATTACCAATGGTTTTCAGTAGTGGCTCATGAGCAATGTTATCAAAACACATAGCAATATCTGCATCTACAACCCAGCTTTTTGTTGAGTTGCCTTTAGACATTGAATGTATCCTTTCAATTGCATCATGTACGCCTCTAGCGGGGCGGAAGCCGTAGGATGTTCTCTCGAATTGTGCTTCCCAATAAGGTTCCAAGGCATTTTTAACAATGGCTTGTAAACACCTATCGATGACACAAGGGATTCCGAGGGGACGTTGTTTACCGTTGGATTTACGGAATCTATTGTTAAAAAATTAGTCAGCTACCGTAGTTGGATTTTAGCGGTAATTAATGCGGCAATTACTTGGATTATTTTAACTATTCCGCCTTTAGGACTATTTGCTGTAATTAGCTGCACTTTAGGAGTGTTTATTAGTAGTTTGTCTGTGGGGTGGGTGTGCGATCGCGCTTTGATGAGATTGCTGCAACTGGTTCCCAGACTCCGGATGGGAACCCATGACCAGAGGCTCTGCCTCCACTTGAAAGCCAACACAAAAACTGTATGAACTTTTAGCAAAAAAAAACCACAAAGTACACAGCCTAGTCACACACCCTACAAATCCAAAATCTAAAATCCAAAATCCAAAATCGAATGACTCAATCATTACAACTGCATCTCAGTGACACTCTATTATCGCAAGACTTGAAATATCAGGTGTTGACTATTGAACAAACCAGCCATGACCGATTGATTGAACCGCAAGATTTAACAAACTTAGAACTTCCTGAAGGTATTGATATTACTGGTGGTGTGGTGATTTCGGGACGCGCTCCCACTTGGCTGTATGCGTATCTGACTCACGAGCTACATCCTACCGCTTGGGTTGCTTGTTATGACCCGCGTTTGGGTGCTGTAGTGGTGGCGACTCATTCGCGTTTGGTTCGTATCGGTCAAGTTATTACCGTGAATGTACTGAACGTAAAAAAAATAGTAAATCTCCCCCATCCCTGTGTCCTGCGTTGATGATAGTGGGTCCCCCGGATAGTGGTAAGAGCGTGTTTTCTCATGCTTTGTTTACAAGCTTACTGCCGGAATACCCAGATATTTACTTACAACGCGCTCATTGGGATGGTGAGGGAAATTATTTGTTGGAAATGAGTCAGGATGCGACAGAAGCAGAAATTGAGGAGTTTAAAAAGCGCGATCGCGGTTCTTTAACAGAAAGATTTTTCCCTTACCACCAAAAAGCTATTTTAGAGTTGCGACGGCAGAAGTCGTTGGTAATAGTGGATGTCGGGGGTATGGTACAGCCTGAGAAACTGCCGATTTTGTCAGCTTGCACGCATTATTTAATCATTAGTTCCAAAGTGGAAGCGGTTGATGCTTGGCACGAATTCTGTAGAGATAGGGGAAATTTAACAGCAGTAGGAGTGATTCACAGTAGTTTGTCGGAAGTCGAAATTATACATGATTCAATTCGTGTAGAATTAACAAGTGGTGCTTGGATACGCGGAAAACTACGTAATGTTCCCGAAGTTTTACTGAAGCGGATAAAGGGGTTGTTAAGTTATCCCAGATAAGGATATTGCGGATGTTTGAGATTTATGGAATACCCCTTTTCCACCCATATGTAATAATCTTCCATAGTTGAGATTACATCTACCGATTTATTGATTTATTTATGATTAATTCAGGTGCTTACCATGATGCTTTGCAAGTTGTTCGAGAAGGGGTTTGTATTTTAGCGAAATGGGCTAATGCAGAATTAACAAATAAATGTCCCCCTTTTACGGAAACGGATGCTGTCAAACGAGCGAAAAATATACTTTCTTGGGACAGTAATTATGAAATAAAACCTTTGCAATGTTTGTTTGATTCGGTGAAACTGTCATGCGGTCAAGATAAAATACATTATTGGTATCCACAAGCGATTGCGGATAAATCTCCCCTTATTCCCTATCCGCAAGATAACGAACCTGTAGAGAATGACTTTGATGAACTAAAGCAAGAAATTGAAAAAGCTATAAATTCTCTCAATCAAAAAGACTGGGAAAACCTTTCTTTATTAACTTTAATTTTAGAAAAATACGGTTCGTTTATCAGCTTTGGTAATTCGGATGTTGCATTGATAGATATTGTAAAATCTACAGCTGCTGTTGCTGGTGCATTGGCTAATAATTTAAATGCAAATCAATTAACGTTAGTAGCTGGTGACTTATCGGGAATTCAAAAGTTTATCTATACTATATCTTCTGATGGTGCGCTGAAATCTCTACGTGCTAGAAGCTTTTATTTAGAATTAGTTACTGAAGAAGTCGTACAGCAAGTTTTACAAGCTTTAGAATTACCTCGCACAAATGTAATTTATGCTGGTGGTGGAAAATTATATATATTAGCGGCAGAAACTGAGAAGATAAAAGACATTGTAGAAGAAATTCGCCAACAATTTAACAAATGGCTTTTAAAAGAATTTCAAGGGAAAGTATTTCTGGCGCTTGATTGTTTAAGCTTTCCAATTAAAGATATTGGTACACAAGATTTTGCCGAGAATTGGGCAAGCATTACAAAATGTTTATCTAAACAAAAAACTAATAAATTCAGCGAACAGATTACTGATTTTATTCAACCGCAAAATAGTTACGAACCTTGCAAAGTATGTCATCGAGATGATGTAGAAAACTTAAAACAACTTAATTCCAAAGAATCAGATTCGGTGCTTGCTTGTGCTACTTGTCGGCGAATGTTTGAGTTAGGAGGACAGTTATTAAAACTTGATTCTATAGTACGTTCGAGTACAGAAAATTTAGCCGATGATAAAACGCATAAACTTTCTTTTAAATTACCTGCTACCGATCGACGTGAAGCTGTCAGCGTTTACTATTATTTATTTGAAAATTGGAAACCTATAGTTAATAATTCCGAAACCGTATTTTTAATTAACGATTGGGATCTAAAACACTATCAGTTTAGTCTTTTCCGCAATCCCATACCTTTACTTTTGGGTAACTACGGCAAAGAAACAGAGAAACCAGAAGAAAAAGGCTTCATGCGTGCTAATGAAATGGCGGAAAAAGCCAAAGAAGTTGGTGCAATACCAAGAGTTGGTTATTTGCGGATGGATGTAGATAGACTAGGAATAATTTTTGCTGAAGGTTTAGGAGATAAGAAGAACCTCGCGAGAATCGGTGGACTTTCACGCCAGATGAGCTATTTTTTTAAGGTTTATCTTAATAGTTTGGCGGAATTTAGAAAAGAAAATACACCTAAAAATATTGAAAAATTAAAGCCGGAAGATGAGCGTTTAAATCTACTATTTATCTATGCTGGTGGGGATGATTTATTTGTTAGTGGTGCTTGGAATGAAGTTGTAGAATTCGGCTTTGATGTTTACCAATGCTTTCGTGCTTTTACAGGAAATAATCCAGATATTACGCTATCGGCAGGAATCAGTCTTGCAGAACCGAAATTTCCCTTATATCAAGCCGCAGATACATCGGGTGATGCTGAAAAAGCCGCTAAGGGTAATGGTAAAGATAGTTTAGGTTTGTTTGGGCAAATTTTCAAATGGGATGAATGGCTGGGTATAAAACATATTAACCTAATTGATTCGGAAATCAAAGCATATTTACAACCTGAGTCGGTACCTAATTTATTAGGAATATTACCTTTTGTTGAAAGACTGGAAAAACAGGAAATAGGAAGTAATTATTCTCGTAATTTCGTTCGCAATCTTTTAACAACTGCTGAGATACAGGAACAAGCTTTAGATAAATTTAAAGATCAAAAATCGCAAGGTGCTATGGGAACTCGTTATTTCTTACATTTACCTAAAGTTGCTTACACTTTAGCAAGATTACCGACTAACGTATTAGATGACGTTGATTTTCGTACATCATTGAAAAGCCCGTATAATGCACCTTATTTTCGTGCGATCGCCACTTGGATTGAATTACTCAACCGTTCTAAATTATGACACAACCTATTAAACCAGTTAATCGTCCAGTTCCAACATCATCACCGAAGGAATCTGAAAATAGAGGTAATTCCAATAATAGACAATCTAACTCGCGTAATAACAGCAATCAATCTACGGATATTGTCAAGGACATTATCGATAAAATTAATACTTTGGACAATAAATTAAGAGATTATCCCATTCGAGAATTAGTCAAACACGCTGAAGAATTTGGTCCTTATCTGAAAGGTCAAAGACTTGAAACAAACCAAGTTCGTAAGTTTTTAGATGCGATAAATCGGCTAAAAGCTGTGTTAGCAGATACGGGTAATTTCTCAAAGATTGACACCGATATAGTCTTACTAAAACCTAAATTAGCATACGCAGCAGCCAGACAAAAAGCTGCTAAACCTTTAAGCGATGTGATGTCAGTAGCGATAGACTCAGTTCACAGTAAAGAAGATTTTGAACGATTAGTTCAACTGATTGAATCAATCATTGCTTATCACAAAGCTGAAGGTGGAAAGTAATATTAAGCTCTAATCTAACAAATCAAACATTCAATCCAAAATCCAAAATCCAAAATTGAAATATGCCTGCATCATTAACACAAAAACCTTTACTTGGAAAAATCCGTTTAACCAGTCATATTAATGTAGAAACTGGTTTACATATAGGCGGAGGTGGCGAAACTTTAGATATAGGTGGAATCGATAAACCTGTAATTCGCGACCCGTTAACAAAATATCCCTATTTACCTGGTTCTTCAATAAAAGGTAAATTACGTTCCATATTAGAAAGATTACATAGTAAACCTCTAAATCGAACCGGGGGAAGCGGTACTTATCGCTATGAAAGTGATGATTTAGAAAATGGTTATACAGAAATTGATGGGTTATTTATTCCTTATGAAGGCGCACGAACTTGTCAAATAAGCAGGTTATTTGGTTCTACTGGCGGTTCTAAATTTTGGATGCCAGTTGATGTAGCGACAAAAGAAGGATTATTAGAAAATGATAGTCCTACTCGTACAATTCAAAATCAAAACTGCACAAAAATCAATCGCGGACGTAACGCACCAGCACGTTTAATGGTGCGAGACTCTCATTTAGTAGACGAATCTGCTACCAAACTTCGAGAAATTGATACAGGTCTTTACATGACCGAATGGAAGTTTGAAAATGGTATCGATAGAGTAACCGCAGCAGCAAATCCCCGACAATTAGAAAGAGTACCAGCAGGTTCTCAATTCAATTTTGAACTTGTTTATACCGTCGAAGATGCCGAACAAGCTATAGAAGACTTACAAAATATTGCCATAGCTTTAGCAATTCTCGAAGACGATGCTTTAGGGGGACATGGTTCGCGGGGATACGGTAAAGTTCGGTTTAAAAACTTTCAATTATACTATCGCAATTTAGATCAATACAAAAAAATTACAGGTGGAGGAACGGACTTTCTTAAACCTATTCAAACAATAGCCGATACCTCTGTTTTATTAGAAAATTTTGGGAACTTAACCAGCGAAATTCAAAAGCGTTTACCCCCAGCAGAAGGTAAAGCATGAACAGTTGGAAGTTAATTAAACTCAACTTTGGAAGTAATCCCGCTCATTTTGGTCGATTGGGTATTGGGATGGAAGAAACTGTAGAAAGAGTCCAGTCTGACACTTTATTCAGTGCTTGGATGAGTGTTTATACGCGGTTGTTTGGCAAAGATGCGATTGAAAGCTTATTGCATAAATTTAACGCATCTTCTCCACCCGTGCGGATGAGTTCTACCTTTATTTACCATCAAAAAGAAAATAAAACTATATACTATCTTCCTCGTCCTCAACAGTTTCCGATTAATTATCCAAAGGAAGACTTAGATTTTTTCAAAACTTATAAAAAGCTGAGTTATTTACCTTTAGAAGTTTGGCAAAGATGGTATCAAAATGATGGAATTAACAACGAAGATATTCAAGAATTAATTGACAGAACTAACACCAAGGGAACTAACGGTAAATTAGATAAAGCTGGAGTTTTTGATTATAGTCAAGCCTTTAAAATCGACAAACATCCGAAAGCCGCAATAGACAGAACTACTAGAGCAACTAACTTTTACCATACAGGTTTCGTACAATTTCAATGGGAAAAAAGCATTTCTGGTTTATACTTCCTATTAAAATTCACTCCCGAAGGTGAAAAACTAGCTGATGAACTAAAAGCAGCCTTACATCTATTAGGAGAAGAAGGCTTAGGGGGCGAACGTTCTAGCGGTGCGGGAAGGTTTGAAATCGAATGGTTGGACTTACCAAAAAGTTGGCATGATGTAGTTGAAACAAAAGGAACTCATCACGAATTAATTAGCTTATTTTGGGATTCAGATATATCTCAAGAATTCCTAAAAAGTTCTGCTTATGAAATTATAGAATGCGGTGGTTGGATAGGTGATGTAAACCTGCGTCGTAAAAAGGTACGAATGTTTGTAGAAGGTTCCGTTTTCTCACAGCAACCGCAAGGAAAATTAGTAGACGTAACGCCAACTCAATTTAAAAGACATCGCATTTATCGTAATGGTATTGGTTTAAGTTTACCAATCAAAATACGACAAGTTTAACTAATAATTATAGTCCGCGCAGGCGGACTTCGTTTGTGTAGCTGCGGTTTCAACCGCCAGATATTATTAAAGACTAAATAAATGAAATCAACTTTTCCTCAACTCAATAAACCTCAAGTTTACGAATCAAAACAGATACGTTTAACCAGTCCAATTTTACATATTGGTTCATCAGTATCCCGATTAAATCCGTTTGAATACGTACAGACATCAAAAAAAGTTTATCTTCCCAATCAAGAAGCGTTAACTAAAGCTTTATATCAACAGGGAGGAAGCTTTTTAAATGACTACATCACAGCAATTGAACAACAAGAAGATATTAGCAGACTATTAGAAAACGCTTTTGGTCAAGAATGGTGGAATACTACAGCAGCTAATGGGGAAAAAATTTTCCCCGATATTTTCATAAGTCGCAAATGGACGGAAGATAAAATTACAGATTTACGTCCGATGATTCGTAACGGAATGGGAGAATTATTTATTCCTGGTTCCTCAATTAAAGGAGCGATAAGAACTGCGATCGCCTATCATCTATTAAAACACGCAGATAGTTATCAAGTACCATCAAATCAACGAGTAAGCGCAATTGAAGAAAAGTTAAGAAAAAATATAGGAGAACTTAGCAATAAACGTAACCAAAAGTTTGCTGACGATAAATTGTTTATGGATAGTTTCTTTTCTGATTACAGTCTTACTTATCAAGATAGAACTTTCTCCGGCACAAGTCAAAATACCGATATTTTGAGAGCGCTACAAGTAACAGATTCACAACCACTTTTAGAAAAATCGGCAATAGCCACAAATGGAAGACGAATACCTCTTAATTTACCTGTAGTTCCTGAAGTGATAGTTTCAAGTCGATTTTCCGATTATTCAGCTAAATATCGAGCTTCTATCTATGCCGAAATGGTAAAACAAGTTGATACAGAATTTACTATTAGCTTAGATACAGAAATGCTCTCATGGTTCAAACATAACCAGGGAATGAAATTACCTTTTAATAATCTTGATGAACTTTTAAAAATTTGTCAAGAATTCGCTCAAGAACAATGGGATTACGAACACGATTACTGGCAAAATATTGAAAATAATCCTAATGCAGCAGGTAAAAATTTAAATTTTAGTTATATCCGCGAATTGTACGAATCAGAAAAATGTCCTTATCAACTTAGATTGGGTTGGGGTAGCGGAATGACAGGAACTACTGTTGGTTTGTGTTTTCCTGACGATTTAAGAGCAGAAATCCGCGATAATTGCGGTTTGAAAGCACCTGATTTTGAAGCACCAAAAAGTAGAAGAACTGTAAAAACTCCAAGCAGTGACATCAAATTTGTACCGGGATGGGTCAAATTCAAAGCTAAATAGTTTTATAATTATGCTAATTCGTTCTACTTGGACATTAACAGTATCCGAACCCACAGTTTTACCCCGTTCCTACAATTTAGAACTAGTAAAACAACTGCATCAACAACTAGATTTAGAGTTAGGAAGCGAAAAAATACCTTCAACTTCTTACTCAGGATTTATCGGTTGCTATTCCACAAATAAAGACTTTTTTACTTTCCATCCAGATGAATTTTATAATTTATCCTTATCTGGAATCAGCGAAATTTCAGCTAAATCAATTTTATCCCTACAACTATCAGAAACCATTAAATTTCTAGGTGCAAAATTCAACGTCGTTAACCGGGAAGATAAAATTACTAGCTACGAAGAACTGTACACAAACTTAGTCGCTAACGAACCAGAACCCATCAGAAAATTTGAACTGCAATTTCTTACACCGACAGCATTTTCTCTAGGAAAAACAAACTTACCTCTTCCCATCCCTACATCAATGTTTCGTAGCTGGTTGGAACGTTGGAATCATTTTGCACCCGTTTATTTAGGAAGCGATGATTTAATAGCCTATCTTAGCGAAGCAATTTTATTGAAACATCATAAAATTCAAACCCGAGGTTGGCAATTACAAAAAGGTTATGTAAATGGATTTGTCGGAGATGTGAAATTACAAGTTTTCAACCGTACCGATGAATTGTTAGCAAATGTCGCTCATTTGTTGGTTAATTATGCAGAGTTTGCAGGTACGGGAATGAAAACCCGGTTGGGGATGGGACAAACTTCGTTAATAGATACAAATTAAAGGAAAAGAATTATGACACAAAGACCATTGAAAGCAATTTCATTTTTAGGTTTTAATAAAAGAGGATATCAGGAAACTACATACGTTAATCCAGTACAATTGGGTGAATTTAAGACAAAATTTGTTCAAGAAGCTTTGGTTGAATTTTATCAGCCAGATACACTTCACGTTTTACTAACAAAGACAGCAGAAACAGGAATTTCCGATGATGAAATGGAGGCAAAATCAAGGATAACAATGGCAACACTATTAAAGAATCAGAATATTTGAATGAATGGTACAAAATATCTAAAAACATCAGAAAACCATTAAATAAACTTTGGGGTGGTGACTTTAATCTAGCGAATTTACGTAACGATGTATTACACGCAGGTTTTCGTAAAAATCCTAAAAGTGCCAAAGATATTCTTCAGCAGACTGAGACAATTGTTGATGAACTGAAAAATATTGCTAAATTGTGGGGATTACAAAATGAGAATTAATTATAATTATTTCTGCTAGGGATAATCCCATGAAAGTCGAACGCGGAGAATTAACGCAAAAAGTAGACACCAGTTTTAAATCATAAAAATAATAATTTATATGGTTCTGATGCTGTAATGCTCTCGCCTAGCGCATCCAACCTCAGCTAATCACGATAAGATAATACTGGAGGGAGAAACTTATTTTGTAGAGGTGGAGATGTCTTTCAGCAGTTACAAAACCATTGGTGAAGTACTTAAAGCGTTTCAAGTTACCTATACTGAAGCAAATTTCATGAGTGAAGCTGAATTTAATATTCCCGATTACTTCCGAGAAGATTTAGAAATAGTAATGCGAGAAGGAGTTGTTTATAGTTCGGAGTTTGCTATTTGTGAAAATATCATCTATCCAGTTTTAAAAGAAGTTTGGAAACTTTATAATAGCAAGTTTACTTTGTGGAGTCATCATTCACTAAATTATGATGAAAATTTATCAGGTTTCCCCGAATATATTTTGGCTAAAAGGTCATCTTTAGGTAAAGTAGTATTTGATAAGCCATATTTTATTTTAGTCGAAGCCAAACAAGACGACTTTGAGGGAGGTTGGGCGCAATGTTTGGCAGAAATGATTGCTGCAAAAGGTCTTAATAAAGAGATTCAAGTAACCATTTTCGGTATTGTTTCAAATGGCGATCGCTGGAAATTTGGAAAGTTAGAAAATAATTTATTTACTAAAGATAATAGCCCTTACACTATCTACGAACTAAATAAAATATTTGCTGCTGTTAATTACATATTTCAACAATGTGAATTACAGTTAGATAATCTTGTTGCTGCTTAATTCCAAATTCTCTCCATCCCCTCTTCCTCAGCGTCCTCTGTGACTCTGCGGTTTAATATTATAATCTCGGTGCGTGACGCAACAAAAATTCTAATTTACTCACCAAAATCCTCAAAGCTTCACACACCCTACAATCCCCCGACCTGCTTCAACTCCAACCCCCGCTCAAACACCTCATCAATACTTAACATTTCCCCGTCAACTGTCATAAATTTATGATCCTTAGTCGCTCGAATCATCGAACCATCTGCTAATTCATACTCAAATACTTCTTGCATCCCGCGATCGTGCCACTGTGCGATCGCTTGACTGTAAATATTCCCATTTTCATCAACGCTATACACCGAACATTCAATTTTATTTTCAACTATTTTACCTATCGGCATCAAGCCATATTCTACAGTGAAAATTTCGGTGTCGTAACTCAAGCAATATTCGGCAAATTTAATCATTTGGTCGAATAATCCTTCAGCAACTTGTTTGCTGACTCCATTTTTTGCGGAACCATCGATAAAAATTTCGCGATGTTTCTGCATTTCTGATACTTTCTTTTTACCCATTGCTCGACGCAGCAAATCGGCTTGTCCCAGAGAATAACCAGCCATGTCTTGAGCAATTTTCATGATTTGCTCTTGATAAACCATAATTCCGTAGGTTTCATCAAGAATCGGTTCTAAAACTTTGGCTTCGTATGATATTTGTTCTCTACCATGTTTGCGATCGATAAACTTAGGAATTAATCCCGCGTCTAATGGTCCGGGTCGATAAAGCGCTAAAATTGATGAAATATCTTCTATATTGGAAGGTTTCAAATCTCGCACAATTTGTCGCATTCCGGAAGATTCTAACTGAAATATTCCTTCTAAGTCTCCTGCTTCTAATAATTCATAAGTCTTTCTGACATCATTAGGAAGTTTGGCTGTTTCCCCACCTTTAGCTAATATTTTTTGTGCTTTTCTTTCTTGAGCAGTAATATCGTAGGGATCTATTCTATATCCAATTTTGTCTTGGATTAAATCGATAGTTTTATCAATCATGGTTAGGTTTCTTAAACCCAAAAAGTCCATTTTTAATAAACCCATCGATTCTATATCTTCCATGTAATATTGAGTAATTACAGAACCATCATTATTCCTTTGTAACGGCACTATTTCATCTAAAGGTTCGGCAGAAATTACCACACCCGCAGCATGAACTCCGAAGGTTTTATTAGTTCCTTCGATACGAATTGCCATGTCTATCCAGTGTTTTACTGCTGGGTCGTTATCGTATCTTTCTTTAAATTCCGGTTCCGGGGTATCGTCGGCAATCATCTTTTTCAACTTAGCTGGTTTACCCCTGGCTACGGGTATCAATTTCGCCATTTTATCGGCTTCCCCGTAAGGAATATCTAATACTCTGGCAACATCTTTTAATACCGCTTTGGAAGTCAATCGGTTAAAAGTAATAATTTGAGCGACTTTATCTTTTCCATATTGACGAGTTACATAATCAATAACTTTGTCGCGGCTTTCTATACAAAAATCCGTATCAATATCAGGCATGGATTTTCTTTCTGGGTTTAAGAAACGCTCGAATAATAATCCATGATGTACGGGGTCAATATTCGTTATACCCATAGAGTATGCTACCAAAGAACCAGCCGCCGAACCTCTTCCCGGACCTACAGGAATATTACTATCGCGAGCAAATTTAATGTAGTCCCACACAACCAAAAAGTATTCAGAAAAACCCATTTTCTGAATCATTTTTAATTCGTATTCCAGCCTTTCTTTATAGGTATTATCTATTTCGCTGCGGGATTTACGATTTAACTTTTCTAAAAGTCCCCCCCATGTTACTTCTTCTACAAAAGTATCGGCAGTGTGACCGGATGGGATGGGGAAATGAGGAGTTCTAGGCGCACTTAAAATATCATAAGGTTCAATTTTCTCGGCAACTTCTACTGTATTACTAACAGCTTCTTCTATCACATCTTCCGGTAAATGGTCGCGGAATAACTGCTTCATTTCTGAGGCAGATTTTAAATATTCCGTACCGCTGTAACGCATTCGTTTATCTTCAAAAATCTTCTTTCCAGTTTGAATGCACAGCAAGGCATCGTGGGCTTCTACATCGTTACAAGAAGTATAGTGAGAATCGTTAGTTGCTATCAGCTTGATTCCCAATTCTCGCGCAATTTTAACAATTTCAACATTCACAACTCGGTCTTCTTGAGAACCGTGGTCTTGAATTTCTAAATAATAATCATCGTTAAATATATCTTGATACCATTTAGCAATTTTTCGCGCTACATCCGGTCTACCGCTCATAATCGCTTGGGGAATTTCTCCACCCAAACAAGCGCTAGTAACAATTAAATCTTCATGATACTGTTTTAATAATTCTTTATTAATACAAGGACGCGAAAAAATTCCTTTTCCCTGCACCCCTTCCAAATGAGATATTGTAGTTAATTTAGTTAAATTTTTATAGCCGCGAGTATTCTTCGCTAAAACAACTTGATGGTAGCGGGGACGACGTTCCTGTTTAGTAATATCGCCGTTAATAATATACATTTCATTACCGATAATCGGCTGAAAATTCTTATTGCGACAAATTTTGATTAACTCAACCGCACCGTACATTACTCCGTGGTCAGTCAGCGCGATCGCCTTCATTCCCAATTCGATGGCACGGTCAATCAAACCAGGCAACTGAGACGCACCATCAAGCAAGCTATAGTCACTATGAATGTGTAAAGGTACAAAGGACATACGCTTCTAATTTCTCCAAGACCGCAGGTGTTATCCAGAGTAACGCACGAATGTAATCTAGACTATATTTTATTCTTGATCAATATATTAAATTTCGTATTCGTGTTTGAATCTTTACTGCAATAATTCCCCAACCTCGTATAAACCCGGCTCTTCCCTACTTCCCTATTCCCGTAGTTCTAAACATCACCCTCAGTATGATTAGTTGTATTTTTTACTTTTTGTCCAGAGAATAAATGTATGAAAAGTTGTATTCTCCCTAAGTAATCTACCTAAAAGGCATTAACTTGAGCTTAAAATTATCTGTTGTATTCTTGATAAAATTATAAAAAGTAGATTTATAGGTCATGGGGAATAGAACAACCTTTGAATAATTTCGACTAATTACCGATTATTCATATAGAAAAGCCCCATCCCAAGGACGAGGCGATTAGCTAACGTTGTAATTAAAATTAAGATCTGGCAAAACCATTCAAATAAAAATTTGTTAACTTGTAACTCATAAATTTTTCCCGAACCGCTTCGTAAATCATTGGTTCGAGATCAAATAGCCTATCCACCGCTCGAAGATTGTCCCTTAGCATCGCATTCTCGACCCCAACACCGTTCTAAAAGCTCAATCCTATGGACATAAGCAAAGGTATGAGGATTTAATATCAGTTTTTCACTAAACAAGGGTTGATTGAGATAGTGCCAAAAAGGGAACTTTAGTTTATTTTTGTTTTTTTCTGGATACATAACAAGAGCCAATAATTTAAACCGTTGTCACAGTCGCAGGCATTTTTGTGAGATGCTAGGACTGTTTTAATAGTTAAACCTTACACAATCTGTATACAGTTGACCTGCGAACAATTGCGGAAACACGGGAAGCCTTAGTTCCCTACTTGCACGACCTACATTTATAGCAAAAATTCCATTATTTTGCTGATGCCACAATTTTTAATAATGTATATTGAGCTACATACTGCTAACATTTTGTAAAACTGCGAACGGTCAACACTTCATACAGCGTTTAGTATGGTGTTGTCCGGATGAATTGCTCAAATCTCATCAGCATAAAAAAAAACACCCGCAGCCTAGAAGGCTGGGGCTAATATTACAAAGCCTACCTGCGTAGGCTGTCATTAAGTGCATCTTTATACAGTTAATAATGGTTCCCTGCTTTACGACGGTGAATAGCAGTTGCTGTATCTGGTTGCAGTAATTTTCCGTTATCAACTGTTGCATAGATTACCCAGTGGTCGCCGCATTCCATCCGCTTACTTGCAGAACATTCTAAATAAGCTGTAGCGTCGGTGAGGATGATACCACCGTTATCGGCTGATGCTGTAGGGAAGTTGGAGAAACGGTCTTCACCGGGAGCGAAAGATTTACGGAAGTGCTTCACGTAATCTTGTTGATTACCTTCACCAATAACGTTGAGAACAAACTTGCTTCCTGGATACAGTAGGTTTTCTACTGCTCGATCTTTGGCGATCGCTAAACTAATTCCCGGTGGGTCAAAAGTTGCTTGAGATACCCAAGAACCGAGCATTCCGGTGGTAATTTCTCCTTGTTTTGCTGTGAGTACGCAAACCGAACCAACGATACGTCCCACGGCTTGTTCCATTGGAGTTGCAGCGGGTTGAGTTATACGTAGCTTGCGAGCTTTTCTCAAAGTTTGAGCAAAATCGGTTGCTGTTTCTTCGCATTCCTTGAGGGTTTTATCGGATGGTTTAAATCTAGCTTTAAAGGTGTCGAAGCCAAACTTAAATCCTGCATCCTTTAACTTACCTTCAATTAAATCGAATGCTTCACCGCTCCAACCATAGGAACCAAATACACCAGCGAGTTTACTCGTGTCACCAACTGAAAGCACAATACCCAAAGCAGTATGAATCGGTGTGGGTGCATTTCCCCCGATGGTGGGTGAACCGATGATAAAACCATCTGACTTTTCAATCGCAGCGCGAACATCATCTGGATCGGCAAATTCGCAGTTAATAGACTCAACAGCGACCCCACCTTTAGTTAAACCCAAACCGAATGCTTGAGCCAAAGTTGCAGTATTACCGTATGCTGAAGCGTAAAGTAAGGCAACGGTAACTTCGCGTTCAGTTTGAGAAACACTCCACTGTTGATAAGCTTTATTAAGTTCGATCAAGCCGTAGCGTACCAAAGGACCGTGAACGGTAGCATACATTCTCACCGGGATATCTGAAAGTTTTTCCAGAGCCGCTTTTACGTGAGATGCATGGGGAGCCATTAAGCAGTCAAAATAGTAGCGCTGGTCTTCTTTTAAAATGTCCCAGTCTTCATCAAAGACTTCTTCACCGCAGACATGAGCGCCAAATAATTTATTCGAGTAGAGAATTTGAGTTTGTTGGTCGTAAGTAGCAAGTCCACTCGGCCAGCGCGGACTCGGAATAGGAGTACCTTTTAAAACGTGTCCCTGACCTAAATCGAGGGTTTCTTTCCCCCGCATTTCCATAATTTTTACCTGTTCACCACAAGCAGCACGCAAATTGGCAGCAGCAGGAACCGAGCAAACAAAAGTTAACGAAGGTGCGCGTTCTAAAAGTGCTTTGAGAGTTGCGACACGGTTGGGATTAAAATGTCCAACGATCACATAATCCAACTTTTGAAAATCCAAAACATTCTGTAATGCTTCGATATAAATTTGGGTAAAAGTTTCCGGAGGTGGATCAATAATTGCGGTTTTATCGCCTTCAATTAAATAGCAATTAGAAGTAGTCCCTTTAGCCAAGGCATATTCAATTTCAAATCGCAGCCGCGTCCAACTGCGAGACCTAATCAACGTCGTATCGGTCGCAATAGATGCAATTTGCACGTCGCGGGGATTGGAATTGCTCATAAGAAGGATACAAAATTAAGGATTAAGAATCAAAAGAATAATCAAAAAAGGAATGTAGATGCCTTTATAAAATAGATGGGTAATGGGTAATGGGTAATGGGTAATGGGTAATGGGTAATGGGTAATAGGTAATGGGTAATGGGTAATAGGTAATGGGTAATGGGTAATAGGTGATGGGTAATAGGGGGATGATGAGAAGGAAGAAATCCCAATCCCCAATCCCCAATCCCCAATTACCAATTACCAATTACCAATCCCCAATTACCAATTACCAATTACCAATTAATAATAGGTTCCAACCTTACGGTGACGAACTGCTGTCATTCCATCGGGGTCGGAAATGCGACCGTCGGAAACAGTACAGTACAATAGCCAGTGGTCGCTGCATTCCATGCTGGTCTTGACTTCGCATTCCATGTATGCTAGGGCATCAGCAAGAATTGGACTACCATTTTTGGCTGTGTGAGTTTTCACTCCTTCAAATCGGTCAACACCGGGAAGTAAGCGCTTGAGGAAATGCTTTTTCAATTCTTGATAGTTTCCTTCTTCAAGAACGTTTAGCACAAAATGATCGCCTATTTGCAATGAAGACTCAATTCCTCGGGTTTTACCAACAGCTACGGTAAATCCTAAAGGTTGTAAGCTTGCTTGAGCAATCCAGGAAGCAACCATTGCACCTCTTACATCACCTTTTTTAGTGGTAACGACGTAAAGTCCGTTGCTAATGCGACCTAGTGCTTTTTCCAAATCGGCATCGATGGATTTAAGATGCTTGATATTGCGTTCGCGTACAAGCAACTGTCCCATTTCGCTACCAGCTTCGTCAGCAATTCTAAATGTCTCGTTGCTGGGAACTTCTTTGATGCGGATTGCTGGGAAACCTTCTCTTACACCATGTTCGAGGAATTTTCTCCGCAAGGTGTCGATGGGTTCGTCATCTCCACCGTAAGACTCATACAGTCCGATGACTTGCTTATTTTTAACTACTGCTAACAAAGAACTGATCGCAGCTTGAGCCGCAACGTTAGCAGAAGGAGGCATACCGATGATGATACCTGCTGCTCTACCTGCCAATTCTTGGATTTCCTGGAGGTCGATGTTAGTTAAATCCAACATCTCCACACCAACGCCGGTTTTTTGGATACCGTGACCGATTGATTGCGCTAGGCGATCGCTATATCCATATTCGGAAACGTAGAACAAACCAATGATTGTTTCTGTTTTGGCTTGTTTTTGGCTCCAACTCTGGTAACACTCGGTAAGAGTATCCAGATTGTGATAAAGCAATGGGCCGTGACCGTTAGCAATAATTTTGATTTTGCCTAAGTCACCCATTCTCTTCATTGCATTCAACAAAGAGCGAGCATTTGGTCCCATCAAGCAATCGTAGTAAAACTTGAAGTCGGGTTCTAGTGCCTCTAAGTTGACATCAAAGGTATCGTCACTGCAATAGTGCATACCAAAAGCGTCACAAGTAAACAGGGTTTGGGTTTTCTTGTCGAAACTGAAAATGGTGTCGGGCCAGTGCAAATTGGGCGCACTGACAAATTCAATTTCGTGTCCGTTACCTAAATCTACAGTGTCACCAGTCTTGACAATTCTCTTAGAAAACGGGTCGTGTACCAAGTTCTCTAGAAACTGTAATGCTACTTTCGACGCTAATACAGTCGCTCTAGGAGCAATTTGTAAAACATCTTCCACTAAACCGCTGTGATCGGGTTCTGTGTGGCTAACAATTACATAATCAATCGCTTTGGGATTAACCAGGCTTTTGAGAGTTTCTAAATATTGTTCGCGGAACTTGGAGTGAGACGTATCAACTAAAACTGTACGCTCACCTTGAATTAGATAAGAATTGTAAGTTGTACCGTTTTGCAATCCAAACTCAATATCAAAGCGATCGCGATCCCAGTCGAGACAGCGAATCGCGGTTGTATTAGGAGCGATTTCAACAGTTTGTATAGTAAGGCGTTTTTGGGGGTTCTCTTTGACCGCTACCATTAGTCGTCTCCGAGGACAATTTTATAGTTCACTTATAGTCTTTATTTTTCTCATAAATACTTTTGTAAAGTTGTCTAATACTTTATATTATCGAAATAAAAAATTGTAGCAGATGTTGCTGTTTCCAGGCGTTGTAAATTACCTAAAAACATCTCAATAGGACTTTTTTTTCCAAAACGGATTATATCAAAAAATCTGAATTTTAAAAGTTGAAAAACATGGAAAATCATTAATTTGATTAGTTTTCTAAAAATGTTTGTTTAAACATCAACGGAATCTAGTACTCCA
>NZ_JAYGHM010000004.1:111263-131249 GCF_034931125.1 Rivularia sp. UHCC 0363
TGTCACATTAAGAAAGCGGGGTCATGTATTCGTAGTGGGAGCGTCTCGCTCCCTGGTGGTAACGAGCGACCAAGATGGTCGCACTACGTTAGCCCCTCATAACTTATGTGACGAAGTACTAGCTTGATTTTTCGCTGGTAAGAACAAAATTAAATTTTATTTATTATCTTCATCAGTAATTTTATTCACAACTTTATTGGCATTCTACTTCTAAGTAACAATACTGAAGACAGTTGCTTGATAAAGGTTTAAAAAAGACAATAAATCGACCGAGCTATTCGTTAGCTTCAATTGGTTTATTCAAGCCCGTTAGATAACGTAAGCTTTTTGCAGCATTATCAAAGCATAGTAAAAAAATCTTTCCAATAGGACGATTAATTTATCGGAAATCCTATACAAGATAACTTGTATTTTGAGTGTAAACAGTTAAATATTTTGATCTGAGTAATGCATACAAAAAACATACGTAATAATACTGTTAGTTCATTCTTCTATTTGTGCTTAGGAACAAATATTACAGCCTTCTTATTTGCTTCTATTAGCTTCTGGGTAAAACCTGCATTAGGTACAATAAATCAAGACAATTATTTATCTGAAATTAGCTTAAATACTTATAATTCAAAACACACGGCATCAGCATCAAACTTAAGCATTAATCCCAATTTAAAAATATCCCTCAAACAGACAGAAGCTGAAAAAGCACAATTAAAACCCGTTGCTTTATCTTCCGAATTGTTGATCGGACATAAAGTAAACGAAGGTAAAATCGCAGAGCCAGTGTCTTGTTGCGATATTGATAAAAGCCAAAAAATTGCTCAAACAGATTCTTCTGAAGTAATCGGAGATACTTTGGGAGAAGCGAATAAATTGCGTCAAGAGCTTTTAATTGACCCAATTACCGTAAATGTAGCTACTTTTAACGGCGCACCTGGTTCTACAGCCGGTACACCTTCTGCTTACGGTGCGAGTTGGGGACAAGCTTATGTGGGTGGTGGGTTGTTCTTCCCTTTAGACAAAGGACGTACTGACGGTTCCTTATCAGTGGGATTTGGTTTGGGAGACGCAGTTAAAAGCGTTGGTGTAGAAGTGAATGCGAATATTACCAGCGTCGGTGGTGGTAACAGTAACTTTGATTTTGGAGATAGCGGTTCTTTAGGGTTTAAAGTACATAAATATCTTGGTGACGGTGCAGCTGTTGCTGTTGGTTTCTCAAATCCCGTAACTTGGGGAGATAGCAACAACGCAAAAGACACCATTTATGGAGTCGCGACCAAATCATTTAATTTACAACCCAATAACCCAGACAACAAAATGCCTCTAACCATTTCTTTGGGAGTTGGTAGCGGTAGTTTTCGTTCCAAAGGTGCGATCGTATCTGGTGAAAATCCTGCCAATATCTTCGGTAGTATCGGTATCAGAACCGCTCCCCAAGTGGCTTGGGTAAGTAGCTGGACTGGAAATCGGTTAAATATAGGTGGTTCTTTTGCTCCCTTTAAACAAACTCCCATAGTTATTAACGCTATATTTACCGACGTTACCAATAACTTTGATGACGGTCTTGGTATTAGTTTAAGTGCGGGTTATGCGATTAGGTTTTAAAGGTATAAATACAAATCA
Source organism: Rivularia sp. UHCC 0363 (assembly GCF_034931125.1). Classification (NCBI taxonomy): domain Bacteria; kingdom Bacillati; phylum Cyanobacteriota; class Cyanophyceae; order Nostocales; family Rivulariaceae; genus Rivularia; species Rivularia sp. UHCC 0363. The sequence continues at coordinate 112,881 of NZ_JAYGHM010000004.1, forward strand.
TGAAAAAACAAAAATTATTCAACTTAAGTTTGACGTTAATAATGATCGCTGCTTCTATTAACGCTATGGCAATAAAAGCTAATGCTGGTGAGGCAAATGCTCAGGGAAGTACCGATGATTCATCTGGTTATTCTGGTGGAAGTTTCAGTCCCCAGAATCAGACAACAAATCCACAAATAGCACCTGATATTAGCAATTTTGTTGAACTTAAAAGCGGTCAAATAACTGTACCACCAACAGTTCAAGCAAGAGTGAATCAAGTTGCTAGTACAGTACTTAACCAAGTTGCTATTGAGGCTATTAATAGTAATGATGGTGGAAATATTAGCTCTTCTGATGGTGATGGAGATAAAACTGTTGGTAATGCTAATGATGGTGAAAATAATACCACAAGCCGCACTGAAGTTTCTCCAACTAGTGTTATTTTTGCTATTCTCGTAAGAGGAACAAATGCAAGTGATGTAATCTCTCAAGTAAAAAATGCTCTTATAGAAGCCGGAGTTAGCGAGACATCAGTTGAAGCACTTATTAATTCTATGCTAGGTATGATTAATTCTCCTTCAGCAGCATTCTCAGGTATTCCTGTAGCTAAACAATTACAACCAGCCCAACTAGTAGCTAGCAATAAAAGTTTAGCAGCAGGTTATTTACTAGCGCAAAATAGTCAACTTAATGTAGATATTAATAAACTAAACTCTGCTATCAATGCTTACAATAATATTATTATAAAAAGCGATACCAAAACTCTCAAAAAACTCGCTGCAAATCCAGAGTTTATGGCAGTTCGGAATATTCTTAATCAATTTAGAACTGCTTTGAATCAGTGAACAGTGAACAGTCATCAGTACAGGACTTACGCAAACACCAGGAACGTAGTGTAGGGAACTTTCGCAAAGATTCTGCGATTACGTTAGTGTAGCGTAAGTCCTACAGTTATCAGTGAAAGGAAAAAGGCGTAGCGTGACGGACTTAAAAGAAAGTCGATAAATTTCATAACCAATCGTTAATAATTGTTCACTGCTCACTGTTCACTGCTCACTGATAACCGTTTACCCCAAACTTTCAACTTTCTCTTTCTGATTTTTATACATTTCCTTAAATACTCTTTGCTGCTGTTTATGCTCGACAATTGGTTCGGGATAACCGACAGCTTGACGTTCTAAAGGTGTAATTTTTCCTGTTACTAAATATTCGGCATCCATTGAACTCAATTCTGGTACCCATTGCCGAATATATTCGCCTTCTGGATCAAATTTTTGCGCTTGAGATGCAGGATTAAAAATTCGTACTGGTTTGGGGTCCATTCCACTAGAAGCGCTCCATTGCCAACCGCCATTATTAGCAGATAAATCGCCATCGATTAATCTTTGCATAAAATATTTTTCGCCTAATTGAGGATTAATTAATAAGTCTTTGGTCAAGAAACTAGCAACAATCATTCGACAGCGATTGTGCATCCAGCCAAGTTCATTTAATTGTCGCATCGCAGCATCAACTATGGGATATCCAGTTTTTCCTTCACACCAAGCTTGAAAATATGATTCGTTGGTTTCCCAAGGAAAGTTTTTGAAAGCATCGCGATAAGCACCTGACGCTAATTCCGGGAAGTGATACATTGCGTGCTGATAAAATTCTCGCCAAGCTATTTCTTTTTGCCAAGTACGGATATTAGTTGCTAATTCATCGCTACGGCTGTTTTCTAATGCGTCTTCGGTAGCTTTCCACACAGTACGAATACCGATCGCACCAAATTTTAAAGCCGCACTTAATCTTGAGGTACCATCAATTGCCGGAAAGTTTCTTTGATGTTGATATTCATTAATCGCGCTGTAACAAAATTCTTCTAACCTTTCTTGCGCTGCTTCTTCTCCTGGTTCGATAACTAATTCTCCATCCCAGTTAAATCCTAAATCTTTCGCAGTCGGTAATTCAAGTACTCCCGCTTTGGTTGCGGTTTGTTGTTCTTCTGCTGTCAATCCCTCGAATCGATCGACAATTTCCACCGGAGAATCTTTCGGCTTACTAATCCAATTCTTCCAAAACGGAGTATAAACTGTGTAGGGGTTATCGGAACCAGTCCGAATCAAGTCTGGTGAATTTAAGATTTGATCCCAATTTTTCTCTAAATACTCAATACCTTGCTCTTGAAGCGCATTGATCGCATCTGCATCTCGCTGCTGAGAGTAAGGTTCCACATCCCAATTCCAAAATACCCCTTTAGCGTTTAAAGCTTTTGCTAACTTAGGAATCGCTTTGACTGGATGATCTTGAAGAATTAATAACTGACTACCCATTTGAGCATATTTTTCTTGGAGTTTCTGCAAACAGCCAATCATATAAGTCACCCTGACTGCTGCAACATCATCCCCCTGGAGAATATTTGGGTCGAGACAAAAAACACCCACCACCTTACGAGTTTTTTCCAATGCTGCGGCAATTCCGGTATTATCAGCAATGCGTAAATCGCGACGATGCCAAAACAAAATTAAATCGGACATATATCTCGTTTTAATAGTTCTATTGTACTAAAATCTAATTGTACACAATACCACCTTTTGTGACTTATTGAAACAGGAATGTAGGGGTTTCATTTGGATTAAATCGTGTATTGAATTGAACCGGAAACGGGACTATTTTATGGTTGATTTTAAAAATTGATCCGGGGATGAAAAAAAATCCCCATATGAACACTATTTTTTTTGAGCAATTGTTTGAAAATAATGCTTATACACCTTTAATTTTGCTTCTGACTTTTTGCTTGCTAATGTTTCTGGAGGAATATTCTCTATGGTATTAATAGTTGCTTCAATTGAAGCGATCGCTAGTTCTTTCTGCTTCTGAGTCTTTGCGATCGTTAACTCAATTTTTGCACTGTTGTAAACTTGTTCTGCTTCTATTAAAGGTATAAAAGCCTGCTTTTCTCTAAACACTTCTGTTTCAACTAACGTTAATTGAGTCCGGATTTTTTTAAAGTCATTAAAATTAAAATTCCAACTACAGTTAAATTTTTCACAATAAACCTCTGGATAATATCCTAAAAACCAAACCGGAATGCTACTCAAGTGTTTTTGTGCGTCTTCAGTTTTATGCTCGACTTGCTGAATATCGGTAAAATTCTCGGCAGAGATAAGTAAGTTTTCTGCTTGTTGAGCGGAATTTTTTGCTCCCCAATAGTGAAAATCCATGCTCAGATAAGAAGGAATCAGCAATATTGGTGCTGTTCTCGCAACCGACCAGCGAATATTGGGATACGGTAAATTAATTATTGTCAATACCCCAGCAGCACTTGCGAAAGCGATCGCCACATATTTAAACTTATGAAAAATACTCGGCTTCCGATTGGATTTTGCAGCTTCCTTAAGAGCCGTTTCGCTGAAGATGGGAAAGACATCCACAACCGCAGCACGCAACTCGTTTAATTTCGCAGGTTTCCCAACTTTTAACCGCAGTTGTTCCAAACGTTTAAGCACAATCTGCTGGTTTTGTTTTCCTTGCTTGTCTTTACTTTTACAAATTTCAATCTCAGCACTTAAAATCTCAAATGCGTTGTTATGAAGACGGTACATTGAAACACCCTGTAATTATTACTCTTACTATTCCCATCTTGAGTAACAAAAATACATCGTAATCTAAAGAAAATCAGGAGTTAGCAATCTATTGCCAATGCCCATTCCCTATTCCCTGTTCTATGACTTTGGATAGGTAGAACTGAGTGCCAATATTGTTACCCTTTGTAAGGTAATTAACAAATATGTATTAATAAAAATGCCAACAGCCTTAATTACTGGTGCTTCCGGTGGTATCGGTAAAAGTTTTGCACAGAAACTTGCTGCACAGAATACAAACCTGATTATTGTTGCACGTTCGGAAGATAAACTGAATGCTCTTGCTCAACAGCTACGAGAGCAACACAACATTCAAGTAGACGTTATTGCCAAGGATTTGACTCAACCATCAGCGGTTCAGGAAGTGTTCGATGCTACGGTAGCCAAAGGATTGACCGTTGATTTACTGATCAACAACGCAGGATTTGGAGATTACGGTGAATTTGTTCAAACCGATGGCGATCGCCAAGTGCAAATGGTGCAGTTAAATAATGTAGCGCTGGTAGATTTAACCCACAGGTTTTTACCGCAAATGCGCGTTCGACGTTCGGGAAGCATTATCAATGTATCGTCAATTGCTGCATTCCAACCCATACCATATTTATCAGTTTACGCTGCGAGTAAAGCTTTTGTTAGGAGTTTCAGCGAAGCATTATGGGCAGAAAATCGTCGATATGGAGTGCGTGTTTTAGTAGTTTGTCCCGGACCTACAGAAACCAACTTTTTCAATGAAGCAAATTTTCCTCCCGCACTAGCACGCAACGCTCAAGGTATGACTACCCCCGAAGAAGTCGTAGACCAAACCTTGAAAGCTTTAGATGAAGGACGTGTAAATGTCGTAGTTGGTAGTATCGCATCTAAATTCCTTACTAAGCTATCGTCGATAGTTCCTAGAGAAACTTTGCTGAATTTATTAGAAAAACAGTTTAAGTCTTAGGTCATTAGCGCCAAATTGCCCTAACTCTGGAAGAGTGGGGCTACACAAACAAAGCTCCTCCGGATTCACCACCTGCTTGGGCTACATTCGGCGCATCTTTATATAGTATTAGAACGTTTTATATTTAGACCTGATTTATCAACTGATTAAGCGCTGTTGTAAAGCTCGGAAATAAGCCTTAATAGGAATTTGATAAACTTCTATAAATAGCCAAATAATAATTGTTAAATGAGAAAAGAATGTTAGCAATGTCCAAATATAAGGAACCCAAGATAAAGGAGCGTTTGGGTCTGGAGGCAAATTATAGGCAACTAATCCGATTATTGTGGTGGGAAGTAGTACAAAAGCAAGTGTTGCGAGTATATAACCCCAGCCAAACTCAATCCCTTCTAGATGAGCTTCTGTCCAGTAAAAGCCATTCCATCGCCAAATCAAGGGAGGCTCCCGTGAAGGCATTTTTAGTTGTTGTTGTTCTAAACTGACTGTAAAAATTTGATGACAAAAATCACAGGACATTGCCTCCATTAAAGGCATATTTTGAACTTTTCCTACTCTACACACCGGACAGGGATAAACTCCTTTATAGTCCAATGGAGTCGCCAATATTTTAGAATTTTTGATTTTAAACATCAGTTCTTAGTAGTTAAAATTAGGTTTGCCTTTATAAGATGAGGAACTAAGAGGTAAGGAAGACGAGACTTAAAACTACTTTCTTTAGTATTGAAATTGAACGTAAAGTTTGAGAAGCCCTCAAAATACAAGCTTACCTTACTATTTATTTACAAGACATTCATTTTATCTTTAGTCGGATTTGCGAGCCGAAAAGCTCGTTCTTGACAATCAGGTCTCCTTACGGTTCCACGGAAAACGAACACCTCATAACTTATGTGGTACTTCACCACATTAATGAAGGCGGGGTATTTGTAGTGTCGGAGTGCCATTCCCTGGTAGTAACTAGCGAGCGAGACGCTTGCGCTTCGCGCACACTTCGTGAACGCACTACGCTAACCCCTCATAACTTATGTAGTGAACTACTAATATTCCACCACATTAATGAAGGCGGGGTAAAACATTCGTAGTGCGACCATCTTGGTCGCTCGTTACAATTAGCGAGCTAAAAGCAACCAGCGAGCGAGCTAAAAGCAACCAGCGAGCGGGCTAAAAGCAACCAGCGAGCGGGCTAAAAGCAACCAGCGAGCGTCCCGCGATCTATTGGTCACGAGCGAGCGGGACGCTCGCACTACCAGACACCCCTCATAACTTATGTGGTGGAGTACTAGTAGCAAATCCTATTTTCTTTTTGGTTTAGAGTCGTAGGAGAAAATCGTATAAACAATTATTTTTCAAATGGGCAGTTTTGCTTCTTTTGATACGGTGAATTACTCTCTTCTTTTAAGAGGAAATCTAGAACGAACAAAGAAGTCATTCTATTTACTCTAAGGATAAATCCCAAACTAATAATGCCAAACTGGCAGCTAAACCTTATTCAAACCATCAAATTATGATAAAGTTTTTTGAAGATATAGGTTTTGAGCAAGTAGGTTAGCATAGCCAAATCTTAGTTATGACAAGGAAATAGAAAGTAGAAGTAAGGCTTTGAGCTTAACTGAAAATTTTTGATTGCGTAAGTCCTGAAATAATTCAAAAAGCCACATTTGATGAATAAGCTGCTAATTTGCACAATAATTCTTCATAAGTCATATGAGTAATTATAGGTACTACAACATTAGATATTGCTTTTTCAATCGAATCTAATACCTTATTTAAAGCGTTTAATATTTCTGAAATCAATCTTTTCTGGTGTCGTTCCGATTGTGTTTTGCAGGCTTTGTTGATGTTTTTGATAACTTTATCCATTGCTTTGACTGCATGGGGAATTTTTGCCCGAAATAATGCATCTTTAGCTGATTCTAAAAATAAAAATACAGTGGTTAAATCGCGTACTTCAATCTTGCTAACAGACATTTCTAATGGCTTCATTACATCTACAGCATCTTTTAGATGAATGATAGCTTCGTACAAATCTTCAAGGTCAACTTCAGCTTTAGAGACTTCAGAAATCCAGAACAAGCTTAAATAGCGATCGCGAATTATATTGGCTTGTGCTAACACATTGACGATTTTCCCAAACTTTATATTCATAGGATTAAAGACACTGTATATAAATGAGTCATTTAAGACTTACGTAAAGCCCAGGGTGATATCAACCGGCAGGAGATTACGTAAATCCTATTCTTAAAAAGGAAGCTCAATATCCTTGAAGTTTATTTTTTCTCCTAAGTAGGTTGGCGTTGAAAATTGTAATTAGGACAAGGGAGTAGGAGTAAGGCTTTTAATCCAATTTACATTTTGTTACATAGTTCGGTTTATTTGTGCCAACTTACTTGAATGGTTAATCTCAATCTAAAATAGTGTAGCTTAAAGAAAAACAATTAGCAGATAATAAATCGATGTAAATAATTCAGTTAAAACAATTACAAATCCATCAAAATTATATATTTTTTAGATGCTTTTTTGGCTTTATCTAAATAGTTTTGACTTGGGTTTGTGGAAAGTAAATAATGATCCAGCAATTGTCAAGTCGCAATTAGAGATATTTTTAATTAATCAGCAAAAAAAAAGACGGGCATTATAGCCCGTCCAGTATAAAAATAAAATTTAATTCCAAGTTGGAATCAAATTAAAATTAGGTTCCAGAAGTCCAAGAATTCATGTACTCAATTTGTGCTGAAGTCAAAGTATCAATCTTGATTCCCATTGCTTCCAACTTCAAACGAGCAATTTCTTTGTCTACTTCTTCAGGAATTGAGTACAAACCAGGTTCGAGTTTACCTTTGTTCTTGGCAAGGTATTCGCAAGCCAAAGCTTGGTTAGCAAAACTCATGTCCATCACCGCGCTGGGATGTCCTTCAGCAGCGGAGAGATTAATCAAACGTCCTTCACCGAGGACAACAACCGATTTGCCACTAGGCAACTTATACTCTTGAGTGAAAGGACGAACATCTTTAACTTCTTTAGCCTTTGCACCCAAGGATTTGAGGTCAATTTCAATGTCAAAGTGACCGGAGTTACAAACAATCGCACCGTCTTTCATCACGTCGAAGTGTTCGGGACGAATTATGTGCTTGTTACCAGTAACGGTAATGAACAAATCACCTTGAGATGCAGCTTCCGCCATTGGCATGACGCGGAAACCATCCATTACTGCTTCAATTGCTCTGATGGGGTCAACTTCAGTAACAACTACGTTACCACCCATACCTCTAGCACGAAGCGCACAACCTTTACCGCACCAGCCGTAACCAGCAACAACAATGCACTTACCAGCTAACAAAATATTGGTAGCGCGGATAATTCCATCGAGGGTTGATTGTCCGGTACCGTAGCGGTTATCGAAGAAATGCTTGGTGTCAGCGTCGTTGACGTTCATCGCCGGGAATGTTAATACGCCATCATTTAACATCGCACGCAGGCGAACAATTCCGGTTGTGGTTTCTTCTGTAGTACCGATCAGATCGGAAAGTTGATTTTTACGGTCTTTTACTAAGGTTGCAACTACATCAGAACCGTCATCAATGATGATATTGGGGCGGTGATCTAAAGCAATTTCAACGTGGCGCTTATAGGTTTCGTCATCTTCGCCTTTAATAGCAAAGATTGGAATTTCATGGTCAGCTACAAGACTTGCAGCTACGTCATCTTGAGTTGATAGGGGATTACTCGCAATTAGCAGTGCATCCGCACCACCAGCTTTTAGCGCGATCGCCAAATGTGCTGTTTCTGTGGTGATGTGAGAACAAGCTACTAAACGGAGTCCTGCGAATGGCTTTTCTTTAGCAAAGCGATCGCAAATTTGTCGTAGAACAGGCATTTCACGTCCAGCCCATTCGATACGTTGTCTTCCCAAAGCAGCTAAGCCAAGGTCTTTAACCTCGTGCTTTAATCTGGGAGTTGTTGCAGTCATTAAATAGTCCTCTTTTTGATAAAAATGTTGCGTCTAATCTAAACGCACTTTACTAGATTAAACCAAGTCTGACAAACAAGGAGCTTGATTTGTATCTATTTTATTAATTACATAAGTTTTTTCACTATCTTTACTTAAAGTCAATGTATCTATTGTCACTTTATAATGAGTAATTAAGTTAAAACTTGCCTATTGATAGGTACATTTACAAGAACTATTTGCCAAAATCTATTTCAGTTAATTCAAAAAAAAGGAGGTCTTTATTTGCGCTACCGATTTATTATTATTGCTTTATGTTCAATCTTGATAACTGTGGGCATTGATGCCAAGGTCGGAATGGCACAAATTCCTTTTTTACCTCAAATACAAACACCTTCATTAGATATCAAAGATTTAGAAAATAAAGTTGTTAGTGGTTGGGTTTATTTGGATGGTCGGCGTTTGTTTCAAATAGCTGCTCCCAGAGGGAGCATTAGTGAACGGCTGCAAAATATCAATCAAAAACTGGCTAAAATTAGCAAAAACTATCTGCGCTCGGATAATGCCAAGCTGAATATTGAAGCGCGGACTCAAAACGGACTACCAGTAATTTACGTCAACGACCAATATCTCTTAACTGTCACCCAAGAAGATGCAAAACTACGACAGGTTGAACCTCAAATTTTGGCTGAGAGTTTGAAGCAAGATATTAAGGACAGTTTAGAACAGGCGAAACTGGAGCGACAACCAGAGTTTCTCATTGATCGCAGCAAAATAGCTACGGCTGTTTTTGGGGGAATGATTCTCATGAGTTGGGGAGTTCGGCGCTTATCATACCGTTCCAAACGGAATTTTATGGTTAGACCCCCAACCTCAGATATACGAGTAGATAAACCAATTACAACACAACTGAGCCATCAGCAAAATCGGCATATTTTAGAAGTAAAGCGACGATTCTTTCAGCTAACTCAGGCTGTAATCTGGACGGGTGGAACTTTATTCATGCTGAGTTTATTTCCTTACACGCGAGCAATTGAAGTCGGAATTATCGCTGTCTTGCGGATTCCTTTAAGATTGAGTGTTGTAGGAGTGGGAACTTATGTAGCGATTCGCCTCACCTATCTTTTAATTGACCGTTTTACCACTGCTTTCGTCCGAAGCAGTACTTTAATAACTCCAGAAACTTCCGAAAGACTGCAACTACGAGTTTCTACTATATCTGGTGTATCAAAAGGTATTATTACTCTTTTGTGGCTGGCAATTGGTGTTTTGGTGGCGTTGACGGCTTTAGGAATAGATATCGTTCCTTTATTAGCAGGTGCAAGTTTAATCGGTGTTGCCCTTTCTTTGGCTTCTCAAAGCTTGATTAAAGATGCAATCAACGGCTTTTTAATTATTGTAGAAGACCAGTACGCTTTGGGTGACGTAATTAACGTGGGTGACGTGGGGGGATTAGTAGAAAACCTCAACTTACGCATAACACAGTTGCGCGATGCAGAAGGACGTTTAATTACGATTCCCAATAGTGAAATAAAAATAGTTGCGAACCTTTCAAGTCGCTGGTCACGGGCGGATTTGACCATTCCGATCGCTTATCAAACCTCGATTGACCAAGCCTTAGAATTAATTGAAACTGTTGGTTTAGAAATGGATAAAGATGCGCGATGGGAACATCAAATTATCGAACCACCTGATGTTTTAGGAATTGATAACTTTGGCGATCGCGGTTTAATAATTCGCGTCTGGATTAAAACCCAACCCCTCAAACAGTGGGATGTAGCCAGAGAATATCGTCATCGTCTCAAAGTTGCCTTCGATAAAGCTGGAATTTCCATTCCCGTACAACAACAATCTGTTTGGCTCAATTCAATGAACAATTAACAATCATCAGTTACTTCTGCTTCCTCTACTCCATTTTAAAAGGGAATCAATTGTCTGAAATTGATTCCCCCCTCAGCGTATTATTAGTAACTCAATATCTCGTGGATGTTCCTGTAGTACCAGTTCCGGTAACATCGTTAGGGTCGCGATAAGCTACTGTTTCGTTACGTTTGTTACGACCTCCTAATCCTGCTAAGCCTAACAAACCTAATAAACCTAACCATCCCCAATCAAAGCCGTCTTTCTCTTGAACTGCGATCGTTCTATTGGTATCTACACCTACAGGGTTTGTTTGATCTGTTTGAGCAGATGCAGGAAGCGATAAAGGTAAAGCAGCTAAACTAACAGCGAAAGCACTAGCACAAAGAGTTTTAGACAAATTGGTAATTTTCATGGTGATTTTTCCAAGGGTTACTAATCAACACAATAAATCTTGCTGCTTCATCTTTACTCTCACCGTAGGAATAAACTCATCTCATCCCTTAGCAACAAGCTTCTTCATCAGTAAATAATTTGTTAATTCCCCATAAACAAGCAATAAAAGGGTTCTTGACGCGAATTACCCGCTTCTGTAGCAAAAAATTCGTCTACTCCTCAAGAAATATTGGCATTTTAATACATATGTACTAAAATCATAAAAATGGCTCTATAGAAGACCTTGAGAAAATAAATAAAATTTGTCCTATGGTTAAGCACTTTATTCTCAGTATCAACCCTACAGCGAAGCACGAATGGGATAGATGTATTTTGCGTGACGTGCTTAGTTCTAAACGTCCAGATATTGCCAAGCTAATAGCTGAAACTGTTGATGCTGATGGCGGCAATTATTTGATTAGCGTAAATATAGATGTAGAAGTTTTGCAGCAAGAAAAAGCACCAGTTGCAGAACAGTTACAGTTTTCGTTCCCCGAAGCATCGCAAAAGCCCCAGTTAAGAGAAGCTGCGTGAAGGTAAGGGATGGGGAGATGGGGAGATGGGGAGATGGGGGGACAATATCACCCTCTGGGTAACACTGCGCTACGCAATTACCAATTACCAATTACCAATTACCCATTACCCATTACCAATGCCCAACTCTTGTAATAGTTGAGCAATTTGCCGATCAATATTTGCTACATTAAATCTTTGACTGGCGGTGTTGCGGGCTGTTTCCGCGATGGCGGCAGTCTTTTGCTTGTCAGATAGGCAGGTGTTGATAACTTTGGTAAGCTCTTGGGGATTTCCCGGAGTCGCTAGAAAACCGTTTATACCAGGTTCTACTAACTCAACTGCACCACCTGATGCTGCTGCAACTACGGGGGTTCCCGATAGCATGGCTTCTACAATTACTCTTCCAAAAGGTTCGGGAGCGGTGGAGGTGTGAGCAACTAGGTCGCAAGCTGCCATTAAAAGGGGAATATCGTGACGAAAACCTAAAAATTTGACTCGGTTTTGTAGTTCTAATTTGTCAATTTGCTGGTGTAGCTGTTTGACGTAATCTTGTTCGCCAAATAAAGCATCTCCAACTAAGATTACCGCAACTTCTGGCGGACATTTGGCGATCGCTTCAATTAATATATGTTGTCCCTTCCAAGGTGCAAGACGGCTGAAGTGTCCGACGACAAATTTATCATCGAGTTCTAATTTTTCTCTAAGTTGCTTAACTTCAGATTCTTGACTTATATAATTTTGGGGATCAAAACCGTTGTAAACAATTTCTACCTTATCGGCTTTCCCACCTGCTTCGATAAAGGCTTTTTTACTAGCTTGGGAATTAACAATAACTAACGATGCGCGATTTGCTAAAGTAACTGAAATGCGACGGTTAGTTTGACTAAAGTGTTCGGGTGAAAGAATATCGTGGAGGTGAAAGACTAGAGGACGATTGCTAAAAAAGCTGGCGATCGCACCTACCACTAATGCTTTTTGGGTATTTGCGTAGATTAAATCGTAATTACGAGCAATTTTTATTACTTTGCTAATTAAAGGTGCAAGTTGAGTAATGCTTGCCAATCCTTGACTAAGAGAACTTTCTTTTTTAACCTGTATAGCTTGACTAGTTAAAACTTTTACCGGAATATGATTTTTTTCTAATAAATCCTTAAAAGAACCATCCGCAAATAATCCCACCAAACAATCATTTTGATACGGCTTGGCAATATCGATTAAACATAATTCGGCACCACCAGGTTTACCGCTTTGATCTAAGAATAAGATTTTCATATTTTAACAGGGAGTAGGGAGTAGGGGAGATGGGGGGATGGGGGGATGGGGAGATGGGGGGATGGGGAGATGGGGGGACAAGGGGACAAGGGGAAGAATAACTAACTCTTAACTGATTGGTGAGCTTGTCGAACCATTAACTCCTCACTCCCCACTCCCTACTCCCTACTCCTAACTATTGTTCACCAAGGTAAATAATTATATTTGAAGCAACCTTGTAATAGTTACAAGAAAATTCCCCAGGTGAAGGGACATACCTTACACTTAAAAGATGCTTTCTATATTTTATTTACGTTAAAATAACTTTTCTCACTTGTTGAGCAATTTTATCCCAATCGAAGTTGTCAACTGCATACTCGCGGCATTCTTTTCGTGAAGGTTTGGTGATTTCACCTAAAAATACCTGTTCCAATTTCTTCGCGATCGCATTTACTTCAATTGACTCTGTAATTAATTCGGGTGAAAATGGTTCGAGAATTTCTGGCATTCCACCGACGGGGGTACAGATGACGGGAGTACCGCAAGCGAGAGATTCTACTATTGCTAATCCGAAACCTTCAAAGGATTGTGAAGGCATTATTGATAGGTCTGCTGCTTGATAAGCGACTGGTAACAGTTCGTCGGGTAAGAAACCTAAAAAATTCACGTTGTCTTCGAGTCCTAATTCTACAACCTGTTGCTGTAAGCTATTTTGTAACGGTCCTCGTCCGGCGATCGCCAAATATATATCGGGAATTTTTGGTTTAATTTGAGCTATTGCTGTAAGCAGTTTATCAAGTCCGACACGATGGACTAAACGTCTCGATGTAAACAAAGTCGGACGTTCTAGCGACCATCCCAGTTTAGTACGTGCTTCTGCGATTGATAAGTCGGGTTTGAAACTATTAATATCAACTCCACCTGGGATTACGTGAATTTTCTCCCAAGGAATCTGGTACTGTTGATGCAGAATATTACCGAACGCTTTACTCAGAACTATGAAGCGATCGCAGCGTTGATAAGTTCTTTGTTCTACGAAGGATTTTTTCAGCAAAGCTGTAATGCTATCAACTCCTTCTTGCTGAGATTCGGATGCCCAAGGACCGTGAAAATTGAAGGTTATTGGCACATCTGCGGGTAATAAGTCCAATATTGGCAGGCTATATAAGGCAAAGTGCAGGTTTACTGCATCTGGCTTGGTTATCCTGGTTTTTTTAAAGTTATTTCTTACCGACCACAATCTTTTTAATATAGAAGTGTCTGGTGCGGCTAAATTTGTCATCGTCATGGATAGGTTAGCATCATCGGGTAAACCTACCCCGCATAATTCTACTTGGTCTTTCTTAGCTAATCTCAGTGTAAGTTCGTAAACATACCTCTCCAAACCTCCGGGAGTTTTGGGAAACCAACCCAAACCCAAGCAAAGTATGGATGCAGGTTTTACCGATGTATACTTTCTTTCATTACATATCACTTTTTACTGCTCCCATGTAACTCATAAAATTTTCCTATAATCTTCAATTTAATATCTACTCGAAGTTGTGTTTCTGGTTTTTTTAGTATCTTATAGATATAAGTTAAACGACATGATTCGTCTAATTTTAACTTGTTTATACCTATTTTTCAGAGAATCGAAAATTCTGTAACATGGTGCTGAAAGATGATTAAGACCAATATAGATTATTAATAGCTTACGATCTATAACTTTTTCGTATGTATAAAAAAGCATTTTAATTCTTAATATTATGTATCAATAAATACAGAATAATCTATGTACTGACAATAATATCTATTTTCCTATTTCATTTTGAAAATCATCAATATTTATTTGAATTTTTTGTGTTAATTTCATGAATTTTGTGTAAAACAAATCCAAACTTTGCAATTCCTTATATCCTTATTGATGAAAGCTGAATTACAAAGCTTTGGCTTAATCTAAAGTATAAGGTAGTTGGAATCATAAAATGTTTAATTATTGTCATTTTTATATATTTAACACATATTTTCTTTATTAGATAAAATAAGATATAAATCAAATAAGATATGAAATCAATTTGATTAATGAATCCTAGCTTTTTTATCGATAAAGACTATTTAACTCTACTAGTTAACCATATACTCTATATTCTAGATATAACAAATGTCTATTCTTTCTATATATATCTTTGATAGATACTATTAAAAAGAAGATTGTATATAGATAAAAGGCAACAAATAAAGAAGTTTATGAATAAAATATTGGCAAAAATGAACAGATTCTCTCAGAAACAAAAAAAGCGATTGTTTAGAATTTATTCGTATATTCAAAGTTTATTCAGTAATGGAAACATTAAATATCGTAAAACTGAGAAATTTTTGTTAATCTTGAGTGCTGTTATAGCTGTTTCTATTATCGTTGCAATTCATTTGGACGGAAAAATAACCTCTGCTGCTTCTTCATCACGCTATATAACTTCGTGGATTGGAAATAGTTTCGGGGGTGGAGATAAGTGGGTGCAAATTCAAGTTAGCGGAATGTATGTTGCTCCCGACGGAACTATTTATACGAATAGTTTATGGGATGAAGCAGGAAGAGAAGTTGGGATTTATCGCAACGGAGATGTAATTGGTAAAGCTGAGGATTTACACGGATGGGGAAGAAACGGTGGGGTTGCCATTACCGCAGATAAAAAATATATTTATGTGGCAATGAAGCAATCGGCAATTGATGAAAAAAAAGATGGGTTTCCACCTAAAGGAACTGATTGGTATTGTGTACGACGTTACGATTTAAATGGAAAACCTGCACCTTTTGCAAATGGGAAGGGGTGGGATAAAAGTATGTTAGTTGTGAGTAATAATTCGGAAGTTAACGGACTCGCAACTGTAGGTAGTGAGCTATTTGTTAGCGATAGTGCGGCGAATAAAGTTCGCGTTTACGATGCCGATACGATGCAGGAATTACGTAGTTTTAATTTAGCAAAACCCGGAAATATTGCTGTCGATAAAACAGGTAATTTATGGATAATTCAAGATAATCAAGTTGTAAGTTATTCAAAACAAGGAAAACAGTTACCGGGAGTTATTTCCGGATTAGATAAACCGAGTGCAGTTGCTATCGATAATCGCGGTAGACTTTTAATTGTGGAAAATGGTTTAAGTCAACAAGTTCTAGTTTACGATATTAATAATAAACCAAAACAAATTGATAAGTTTGGTGAAAAAGGTGGTATTTATGCAGGGATTCCTGGAGAAGTAAAAGATTTTAAATTTTACGGTATTTCGGGAGTTGGTAGCGACAGTTGGGGCAATATTTATGTTAGTAATGATGGGTTTGAACGTTCTGGAGTAGATTTACGCAAGTTTTCAGCATCAGGTAAATTACAGTCGCAGTTATTAGGGCTGCAATTTCTCGACAATGCTGACGTAGATCCACAAACAAATGGCTTGGATGTGTATACTAAGAACGAACGGTTTGTAATGGATTACAGCAAGCCACCTGGGAAAGAAGCCAATTACAAAGGTTACACTTTAAACGCTTTCAAATATCCCCAAGACCCCCGTTTGCATATCCCTTCAGATGCACCATTTGTACGTCATATTCAGGGTAAAACGTTTTTATATTTGACAGATATGTACGGTGGAAAGCTGCAAATCTACCGTTTCAACAAACAAACCGATGGTGAAATTGCCATACCTTCAGGAATGTTTATCGGTACTAATCCAGAGGGTAAACAAGCTATCGGAGGTGATTTTCCTCCTTTTCAACCAACATCCGGAGAATGGATTTGGCGCGATCGCAACGGTAACGGTGCATTTGACCAAGACGAATACGAAAAAAGTGAAGATTACCCCTATATTGGGGGATGGTGGGTAGATAGTAAAGGCGATATTTGGAAAACTTTACGTACTCAAGACGGTGTGGGGATTCGTCATTTTCCTTTACAAGGATTGGATAAAAACGGAAACCCGATTTACAGCTACAGCAAGATGAAAAAAATCGGTCATCCGAAAATATTTGGTGACTTACGCAGGATAGAATATTTCCCCGAAACCGACACCATGTATTTATCAGGTTACACTCCAGATAATCCAGCCATAAATAGTGATTACGCGAAATTAATCGGCTCAGAAATCGCTCGTTACGACAACTGGAGTCAAGGAAATCGCACCCCAAAATGGCGGATAGTGCTTCCTGTAGATAAAAGCGCACCTCCAGAAGTATTGAATCCAGCCGCAATGAGTATAGCTGGGGACTACATATTTGCCGTTACCGTGAAGAAAGCCGAAGTTTACGTTTATGATGCGAAGACGGGAAGACAGGTGAGGATTTTGAAACCGGGGCCAGAAGTATTTGGGGAAACTGGTTGGGTTGATATACCTTATGGTGTGCGGGCTTTTCAGCGTAAAAACGGCGAGTATTTGGTGTTTGTTGAGGAAGACGCTAAAGCTAAGGTAATAATGTACAGATTTAATGGTTAAATTCATTTGAGAAGAACAATTGGGGGATTCTCCCCCCCACTTGTATGTCAGTGCGATCGCGTTTTCACAAATTGCAGCTTTGATTTTATCTACTAATAATTAGCAACTATCTATCAACAACCAAAACTTGATAATATACTGATGTTTATGGCTTTTGCAGTTTCAGCCAACAAAAAATATGTCAAGTCAACACGATAAAATTATTATTTTTGATTGCGATAGTACTTTAAGTAGTATTGAAGGAGTTGATGAGTTAGCGCGTGTAGCAGGTGAAGAAGCAACTCAAGAGATTGAGAAAATGACTGCTGAAGCAATGGAAGGTAAAATTACTTTAGAAAGTATCTTTGCACAACGTTTATCAATTATTCAACCTACTGCCGATTCTGTCTCGGAAGTTGGTAAATTATATATTGAAACTGTGGAACCTTCAGCAAAGCAAGTTATTGCAACTTTAAAAAACCGAGGTTGGACACCAATTATTTTAAGCGGTGGTTATCGTCAAGCAATCAAACCTTTAGCCGATTATCTGGGTGTAGAATTAATCGAAGCCGTTGACCTTTATTTTCACGAAAATGGCAGCTATCGCGACTTTGACCGTAATTATCCCTCAACTCGCTCCGGTGGTAAACCCGAAGTTGTCAAAAGTTTACGAGATCAATATTCACCTGACAAAATTGTGGCGATCGGTGATGGTGTCAGCGATTTAGAAAGTAAATCTGTTGTCGATATGTTTATCGGTTTTGGTAGATATGCAGTCAGAGAAAAAGTTAAACAAGAAGCCGATTATTTTATTACTGATTTACAAGAAATTATTTATTTAGTTGATAATTGGTAATTGGTAATTGGTAATTGGTAATCGTTTTATTTCTGAATAACTTGGCATTATTACCCTTAGCACCTTTGTGTCAAACTGATTCCCCACAAGCTTTATTATCGCAAGTTGCTGAGGAAGTCGCTAAAATTTCAGATAGGGAGACGAGGCACAATACAGCAGCGTACACTGAGATTTTAGCTGGTTTACGGTTTGAGAAAAGTTTGATTCGTCAGTTATTAAGCGAGGATATTATGCAGGATTCAGTTATTTATCAAGATATTTTACAGAAGGGAGAGCAAAAGGAAGCTTTTCGCTTTCTTCATCGACAATTAAATCGACGGTTTGGTGAGATAGATTCATCAATAGTTGAACGTATTCGGGTATTGTCTACCGAACAATTAGAAGTGTTAGGTGAAGAATTTTTAAGCTTTTCAAATGTCTCATATTTAGTTACTTGGCTTGACGAAAATGTGAGTAGTTTGTAGGTTGGGTTAGGTTCACGGTTCTATATAGTTCTAAACGAATAATTTAGATTTGAACCGTAATT
>NZ_JAYGHM010000004.1:131780-138621 GCF_034931125.1 Rivularia sp. UHCC 0363
TACTAACTACTAACGGATTTAGCCATTCGTAGGTTGGGTTAGGTTCACCGTCATATATAAACTTGAACAAACAATCTATATTTGAACCGTAACCCAACATCATATTCATCCACAATTATCATGTTGGGTTACGACACGATAAATTAATTACTTCGTCACAAGCTAATTTTTTTTCTTGTCTAACCCAACCTACAAGCTACAAGCTGATAATTGATTAACCTTTCCGCTTCACAACCCAAAGCAACAACAACCCACTTCCAGCTAATACCAATCCATTAGAAGACTCCGGTACGCTGGTTTTTAACGGATTATTCGGTTTAGTCAAATCTTCTTTACCACTTTCTAATTTGCGATCGAATCTATCTTTCGCTGCTTCGGCTTCTTTAAGTAAACGTCTTTGTTCGTCATTTACTAACACTAACATGGAAGAATAAGGCGAAACTAGTTTATATTTCTTGGCTATAGCATGAATTGCATCTAAGCTTTCTAGGTTATCTAGTTTAACTTGTTTGCTCAATCCCCTAATTAATTGTTTTGCTGCAAGTTGTTGAAAACCAGTTTGTTGAGTAGAATTATTCTCGGATTTTCCCAGATACCAAGCGTAACCATCAACTACGTCAACTACAGAATCTCCCAGAGTTGCTTTTGTGGCAATTCTTTGCAATACTTCGGGTAGTGATGTCGAAACTCCACCACCGCTATCTTGAATTGCTTTGATTATGCCGTCGGTGTAAGCTGGGGGTAGTTCGCTACTGTGTACAATCCATAATGGTGCGGATGTAGTGGGAATTTCTTTGTTATTTTTGGATAATTCATAATTTCCGACATCTGTTAACAGCAATATTGCATCATAAGAAGTTTCTCCCCGAAGCTGGTTGAATTGCTTTAACATTTCTGGATATTGTAAGCTTCCGTAAAAGGTAAATTTATCGGCTTTGAATTTACGGATGTCGTCTAAACGTTGCGATTTTGCTTTTCCAGTAGCGGTAATATATAAGTCTGCATTGTTATTTTTCAAGTTTTTTTGCAGCCATGTTAAGTTTTGCGATAATTCTTTGACATGGGAATCCATGCTACGAGATGTATCGAGAATTAATGCAAAACTTTTATTTTGGGGTAAGGAATAATCTTTTTTAGATAACGGTTTGGCTGTGATTTTGTAACCTTCAGTTAATTCTATTTCGTGAGATTGTGGTTTTGATTTTTTAGTAGTTATAAAGTCTTCTAACCAAGCATCTTTATCAATTTTTACCTGTTTACCGTTGCGAATGCGTTTGGTTTGATCTGTCCAAAAGATGTTACGCTTCTCTCCTAATGTTGGTAAAGCCACACCTCGATCTTGAACCATCACTTGATAAGTTAGCCATAAATTCATTTCTGTAGCAACGGGTGGTTGATTTTCGATTTGCTCTACATTATTACGAGGAATTGGAAACGCTCTTAAACGATAATTTCTTGGCCCCACTTGTTCTAATAAAGCTGGATCTATAGGACGTTCTCTTCTGACTTGAGAATTATAAACCTTTTGCGCTGCACCTCTGGGGGAAACGACAAATTCAAAGCGTTTATTGCGATCGCTGGTGTCTCCCAACCATAAACCCGTAATTACTCCGCTTTCCGGTAAGGAAAAATAGTAAAATATTTCTTGAACTTCCGGTGTTTGGTTTTTGTACACTTCGTAGAGTTCCACCTCAGCATAATTTTCATTTTCTTTGACGGTAATTTGCTGGGATTCCAACCAAACTTTTTTCTCGTTGATGTTTAGTAAACCAGCTTTAACTTCTTGTTCGTTAAAAGTAGATTGTACTGCATGAGTAATAGCTGGTGCTTCTGATTTTTGGATGGGACGATCGAAGAATTCCTCGTAAAGTTTTTCGGCTTTTTTAATATCTTGTTGCGAACCGTTATATAAAAAAGGTGAGATGAAAAAGTTGTGAACTTCTTGTACCGCATCCGCAGCAGATTTATTTAAACCTAAAATTTGACGATACATTGCGCTAATTTGATTACTATCTTGTCTGCTACTAAGATAGCGATATGAAGATAAATAAGCGTTTACTAAACCTTCTTGAATTTGATTTGATTTAGATAATAAAACTTGCCGGTTACTGTCTGTAGTCGCAGGATTATTTAACAAAGAAAATGCCTGTACTTGCGGCTGTTGTTGTAAGGTAAGAAATAAGATTACAGAAGTAGCTAAAACTCCACTGGAACCAAATAAAGCTCTTTTTTTACCATACCTTCCAGCAAATTCTCGGATGACTTTTTGCCCGGAATAAATGTACATTCCCGATAGAATCGAAGGCATGACAACGAATAAAGCAAAGCTCAAACCAACTAATAGTACAAAAAGCGGTGATAACCACGAACCATAAGTGAAAAGATCGCGAGTTACAGATTCCCATAGTATTCTTAACCATTCAAACTTGATAAATTCCTGTCCAAGAAATGCCGTAAAAGGTAATGCATAAAAAAGCAATAAACCCCCTGCATAAACACCAAACAACAACATTAAACTGTTTGATAGCATCTGTATCCACTGCAAACCTGTTTGACGACGGTTATTATAACCCCACAGTAAATCTACAAAAAATGCTGCAATAGATAAAGCCGCAGTAGCAATAATATGAATGCTCGCGGGTGTCATTTCTCTGATTAAGAATAATCTCAACCAACACAGGAGAAATAAAGGTGCTTCCACACCATAAAATAAACGGATTAGTTGTAAAGGTCGTTTTCTAATCCAAGCTCCAAGAATACTGCAAGCTGTAGGAATCGTAACCAAAGCAATGACGGTTAAAGAAAATTCGAGAGGAGTGTCACCTCTAAGAGTTGATGCAAATAAAAATGGTGCAAGGAAAGGTAATATACCAAAATATACTATCGCTAAAAAAGTTAGATTCCACAGCCAAAAAATGGCTTGAAATATTACATTCCAAAAAGTTTTCACTCCAAACCCTCCAATCCAGAAGTTTGCGTAGCTGGTAATAATATATCTACACAGTCTAACTGCTGGATTTATGATTTAACTTTGTAAAGAATTCTAGAGAATTTATGAACTTATCATGAAATATATTTTTAATGTATATTAAGAAACGCAATTATATGCAGTATAAATACGTAATAAAAATATTTTTTCTTTTATTTTTGAGCAAGTGGATAAAAAAACAGCTTCAAATCTATAGTAAAGTGAAAGGTATATTGAAGTTTGCAAATCATCGCTTAACTTGAAAAAAACGCGATAGTGTTACAGTTTACTTTGAATTTAGCCATGATGTATGTAAAAATACGGCAAAGCTAATATTCTTTTAAGGTTAATATGCAAGGAAATCAAAACAAGGGTAAGGCTCAAATTGTTACAGCTATCTTAATCGCTGGAGGATTTGTGAGTCTGTACAACCAAGGATTAGTAGGACAAGTTGCTCAATTTCTCAGCGCTAATATCTCTCCGAAAGCTGTAGCACAGGAATTAAACTTATCTGAAGGTACTTTGTTAGCAAAAGGATATCCTTTAACTCCAGAAATTATTATCAAAGAGTATAAAGCTGAAAAAGTTGTCATGAAAGATAGACAGGTCTTTTTGATTCTCTTTAATGGCAAAAAAATAACTGCTCCAGATGGAATTTATGAGTTTCCAGAAGCTGGAAAATTTGTAGTTGAGAAAGGTGTTTGGCAGAAAATCAGCGGTTATTTTGGTACTCCAGAAGAAGAAAATGGTAAAGGTGTTTTTATTGAAGTAGAATGTCCCACAAACCCTGGTGGAGTCTGTTCTCCTTGGGATCAGGGTTGGGAATTGATTTTACAGCCAGAAGAAAGTTACTTGCCGATAGAAAAAATTGCTGATAAATTAGGTATTGCAAAATTAGTTATTGAAGACCGGAAAGTATTTGCGCTTGACGTAAAAGAACAGAAAGTAAAAATTCCCGATGGTTTTTATATTTTAGAAAATCAAAAGTTGCAAATTAAGAAACAAGAAATTATTTGCGACCCTAAAGCTTGTCAACCTCCTCAAGGAGAGTTTGTATTTAATAAAGAAGGATATTCCCCAAATAATTCTCAAAAAGTAGATGTAAAAGCCATTTTTGCTAGCATTCAACAATAGGGTTTTCTGTATTCTATGAGTAGGTTGAAATCTCAACCTACTTTTATTAAATAAACAATCTACAAATAATTAAGAATTATGCACTTCATTATTAAACTAAGCAAACTTTGTAATTTACGCTGCAATTACTGTTACGAATATGCAGAACTTGCCAATAAAGAAAGAATGCCACTAGAAAAGGTAGAATTCTTTTTTCGAGGTTTAGCCGAATATATCAATTTTCAACCGAATCCAGAAGAGTTTAAACCCCATTTTATTTTACATGGAGGCGAACCACTTTTATTACCTCCCGATTATTTACGTACCTTAGTACAAATCCAGGAAAAATATCTTACTTCTGAGGGAATTGAATATTCCAACTCGGTACAAAGTAACTTAGTTAATTTACCACAACGTACTATTGACCTACTCAAAGAGCTTAATTTACATTTGGGTATCTCATTTGATGTTTTTGGCAATCAAAGAGTAGATATTAAAGGACAAGATAGCCAAGAGAAGGTATTACCAAACATTCAGAAACTAATTGATCATGAAATTCCTTTCGGTGCAATTACCGTTTTGCATCGTCAAAATTACCAGAATGCATTACAAACTTATGATTTTTACAATCAATTAGGTATAGATTATCGTATTTTGCCCATTTTTAGCCTTGATTCAGAAAGTGATGAAAGAGTTAAAAATCTCGCTCTTTCTCCTCAAGAAATTATTGAAGTATATCAACAAGTTGCTAAAAAACAGTTTGCGGCTTCAGGAAGTATCAAAGTTTATCCCCTCTACGATTACTTTACTGCTGCATCTAGTTATTTATCAAAACAAAAAATTTCCGAATATAATCCTGCTCAAAAAGAATGGGCTTTGATTATTAACGTCAATGGAGATATTTATAATGATGGTGAAGCTTATCTTCCTGAAGGTTTAATGGGAAATATTTTTCGACAATCCCTAACAGAAATATTTGCTTCTCCAGAATATCAACAGGTTTGTCATATTAGAATGCAACGTACCTTAACCTGTCGTAAATGTCCTTTCGATTTAACTTGTAACCAATTACCAATTGCAGAAGCTTGTCCCAGCGAAAGAATTTATAGTGAAACAGGAGAATTAATTTGCGCGATCGCGAAACCCACAATCGAATTTATGATTAGGGAAATCGAAGCAGTTGATGCTGCTAAATTGCTGTTAAAGTCTTACACTCATTTATCAAATCCCATGACTGCTAAGGTTACATTGGTTTAATAGGAAACGGAAAATCGGGAATGAAGAAAATCTAAAATCTAAGATCCTATTTATCAAAATCTCTTTCCAAGTCGTGAATCACCGTTTCGATATACCATTCATCAGACCTTCCAGGATAATAAAATTTTGCTTGTTCGATTAATCTTTGAGCAATTTCCCATTGTCCACCGACTAATCTTAGTAACCGAGAACGCAATTTTTCGTAATTATTTTGCTCGCTTTCAGGTGCGGGAGAACTTATCTTTTTCAAGTTTTCTAAAACTTGCTGATAATTATCCCAATCTTCTTTTTCACAATAAATACTTGCTGCTTGCTGAAAATCATTAATTGCTTGGGGAAGTTCTTCCATCCGAACATTACATAAACCGCGATTATAGAAAGCAGTAGCACTACGAGAATTAATTTCCAAAGCTTGAGCATAATCTTCAATTGCACCCAAATAATGACCTATTGCTTGATAAGCATTACCCCTAGCAACGTAGATTAAATCATCTTCAGGCTGAATTCTTAACGCTTGATTAAAATCAATAATAGCCCCTTGATTATCCCCCAATTGCAAACGTGCTTTACCACGATTACGATAAACAGCAGCATCTTCAAAATTCAATTGTAGCGCTGTATTAAAATCTGCGATCGCTTCCCGATATTTTCCCTGCTTGCAATATACAACCCCACGACAACAGTAAGCTTTCCCATCCTGAGAATCTGCTCTTATTACCCAATTCAAATCTTCCATCGCTTCTTGGGTGTTTCCCTGCTCTGCTTTCTCCAACAAAGTGGTAAAATAATCCTGCTCGGATATTATTGGTGTAGTTTGCAATAGTGGTTTTTCGACAAAAAGCTCTTGTTTACGAGGCTGTAGCTGCTTCAACTTTTCTAAAACCAGCTTCGCACGAGAAGTATCTTTCTGTTCCAAATATAGTTCAGCAGCCCTTTTAAAACTAGCGATCGCGCTTTCAATATTTCCCAATTTGCGCTCTACTATTCCCCGCAGATTATAAGCAGCAGCTTGGTAAGAATTGAGTTCGATAGCGCGATCAACATCTTTCAAAGCACCAGGGAAATTTTTCAACGCTAACCTTGCTAAAGCACGACAATAATACGCTTCCACACTGTAAGGATTTCGTTGCAAAACTTCATCATAATCAAAAACAGCTTGGGGAACGTGACCCAAATCGTAGTATGCTAAACCTCGTTGATAGTAAGCCTCAACTAACTCAGGATTAACTTGCAGCGCCTGAGTAAATTCCTTAATAGCACCAGCATAGTCTTTCTGCTTTGCCCTTTCTAATCCTAGATCGAAAAATTCTTCCATAACAGTTAACGCTTAACTTAATGAATAATTATAGATACATATCTTAACTGACAAATTATGAAATGGTGATTGGGAATTGGGAATTGGTAATTGGTAATTGGTAATTGGTAATTGGTAATTGGTAATTGGGAATTGAGTCTTTTCATCCTAATTTTTATCTTATACATTTATAACTCCTAACTCTTAAC